>DATCIL010000565.1:0-3141 GCA_036507795.1 Anaerolineales bacterium
AAGTCTCATGGATGGCATCCCAGCGGTAGAATAACACGCGGTCCACCGCCTGGTTGTCGCTGGCCTGCACTTCCAGCACGACAATCTGGTTGGTCACGGTATGGACATCCTGGTCGCTCACTGGGGAGGTCCAGGTGATGGAAGGCTGCTGGGTGTCCGATGGGGAAACATTGATCACAACTTCTGCCTGGTTAGATTCGAGCTCGCCGTCGCTGGCCCGGTAGGCGAACTTATCTTCCCCCGAAAAACCGGCCTGCGGGGTATAAGTAAAGGAACCGTTGGCGTTCAACAGCAGGCTGCCGTTATCGGTCTGGTCGTCCAGGATGGCGCTGAGCAGGTCGCCGTCCGCATCGGTATCGTTATTGAGCACACCCGGGGCTGATAGGGTCAGGGTGCCGTTGACCTGCACCGAGTAGGAATCGCCGTTGGCTACCGGTGCTGCATTGTTCCCCTGAACCTGGATGGTAACGGTCGTCGAGTTCGAGGGCAGCTGGCCATCACTCGCGTGATATGTGAAGATATCTTGCCCGACAAATCCGGGGTTGGGAGTATAGATAAAGGAGCCATCCGCATCGAGAATCAGGCCGCCGTTGATCGTGCTCGATTCCAAAACTGCGCTGAGCTGGTCGCCGTCGGGGTCGCTGTCATTCACCAGCACGCCGGACCAGGCCGGCACATCAAGGACAACGTTCTGCGTAGCGGTATAGCTATCGCTCGCTGCCGTCGGCGGATCGTTGACCGGCTGCACGGTAACCGTCACAATGGCGCTGTCCTGGGCTGTGCCGTCGCTGATGGTGTAGGTAAAGGTATCTATGCCGGAGAAGTTCGCGGGCGGAGTGTAAATCAGCCGGTCATCGGTGCTAAGGAAGGGTGTGCCGTTCTCATCCCGCGCAATGCTACCTCCCTGCTGCGAAGGATTTGAAAAGCTCTCGAGGGAGACTATGCCGGTTTCCAGATCGGTGTCATTGGCCAATACTTCAATCGTTACCGGCGTTTCCTCTAAGGTCTCAGCTTGGTCGTCCATTGCGATGGGTGGGTCATTAACCACATTGACGACAATGGTGACGTCCGCCTCCGAACAGGAACCATTAGCGTCTTTGTTGCCGCAGATTCTGTAGCGGTAGTTGTCGGTGCCGTTGTAGTTGGGGTTGGGGGTATAAGTGATGATACTTTTATTCTTGGGGACCGCGCTGCCGTTGGTTGGATTCGATACCAAACTCAGATCAATGGCGTTGTTTGAGAGGATATCGTTTGCTGTGACCACGGTGTCTTTAGGCACATCTTCATCGGTGCTATCCCAATCATCCACGGCCACATATTCGCCATCGGTTGGACTCAAAATCTGCAGATCGCTGGCAGCAAGATCAAAACCCGTTAAAGAGCGCCGGTTCTCCAAAATATGAATCGAACGCATCGCCGCGCTCGCGCCTGAACGCAACAATCCAACGCTGAAAAGCAACGCCAGGCTGCCCGCAGTGAACCAAACCAAAAATTGTCTCGCTTTCATCTGACCTTTCCCTTCTCCAAAAATAACGCCAGGCGTTGTTACTCCCCACCCGAGGAGGGCATTCGATTTTCTTAAATATAATCGAAAGCGCGGCTAAAATCAATGGGAATCGCAGGGATTCGACGGGAAAAGTCCTTTGACATGTTTCGTAATTCGTATTGCGTAAAGTTCGCCAACCGACTTGCTATCTCCCTGATCCGCGGTTAGAATACCTCTACCATGAAACGGTCTTTGTCCCGGCGTGATTTTCTCAAACTCGGCAGCCTGGCGCTAGGAGGGCTGGCCTTCCGCCCCTTTTTCCCGCAAGAGAGCGACCAGGATTACGGAGATCTGGCGCGGATAGCGATCAGGGAAATCGATTTGCGCGCCCTGCCCGACGACCAATCCGAGATTGTTGGCAAGCGCTACCGCGACCAGCTGGTCCAGATCTATTATGAGATGGAAGCTGCAGACGGACCCGAATTCTACAATCGGCTGTGGTACCGGGCCTGGGGCGGATATTTGCACAGCGCTTATCTGCAAAGGGTCCAAATCAACTTCAACCAGCCGCTAAACGGCATCCCCGAGGGCGGGCAGCTCGGTGAGGTCACCGTGCCCTTCACCCAATCCTACAGCTACTCGCGCTACGACGGCTGGCGCCACGAGTATCGCCTCTATTATGAGACCACGCACTGGGTAACCGGGATCGACGAAGGGCCGGATGGTGAGCCCTGGTACCGCATCACGGACGAATTGCAGCCGGTGGACTATCACATCCCGGCCATCCACCTGCGGCCGATCCCAGCCGAGGAGCTCACCCCCATCTCCCCGGATGTGCCGGCCAGCGATAAGCGCATCGAGATCGAGCTGGCCAGGCAGACCCTTACCGCCTTTGAAAGTGGCGAACAGGTCTTCCAGACCAAGGTGTCCACCGGCGTTTCGCGATCCACCCCGCCGCAGAACGGCATCCCTACCGATACGCCAAAAGGGCGCTTCAATATTTATTCCAAAATGCCCTCCAAACACATGGGGGACGGCAACCTGATGCGCGGCGATTTTGACCTGGAGGCCTATGAGCTGGTTGGGGTTCCCTGGACGACCTTCTTCGCCCAGGGAGGCTATGCGCTGCACGGCACCTATTGGCACAACAATTTTGGCTGGCAGATGAGCCACGGCTGCGTCAACATGCGCAATGAAGACGCCAAGTGGATTTTCCGCTGGACCACGCCCGTCAACGATAAACCGGAGATCGAGAAGACCGGTTTCGGCACACTGGTGCACGTATTTTAACAATCCAGGCCAACTAAATTCTCACGCAATATGCAATACGAAGTACGTGTTGCGTATTGCGTACTACGCATTTTTATACACATGTACTTTACAGGCACCCCTTCCATCTCCCGGAGGGAATTTCTCAAGATCGGCGGGCTGGCCTTTACCTCGTTGGCGTTCCGGCCGCTGCCGCCCGATGACCTCGTCCCGCCGGCAGGCATTGCCCGGGTGACGGTCAGCGCCATCCGTGTCTACCAGGAACCTTCCTTCAAGAGCGAAAAAATCGGCTGGCGCCAGCGCGACCGCCTGGTGGAGATCATCGAGGAAGTGACCGGTCCCGATGGGCCCTGGTATAACCCGCGCTGGTACCGGGTGGTGGGCGG
>DATCIL010000566.1:0-1161 GCA_036507795.1 Anaerolineales bacterium
CGCTTTCATCCGCGCTGCCCGCTGGCCGAAGCCCGCTGCAGAGAAGTCGATCCGGCCTTCGTGACGATCGGCCCGGGACATGAGGCGGCTTGTTTGTTGTTGAGCCAGGACGCGGAGCGCGCCGAATTTGTGGTTTAATTCCGATTTGAAAACATTACACGAATCAATTCAGGAGAGACTTTACATGTATGAAAATCCACTGGTAGCCAGTGTTCGAAGTGTTAATGACAATGCCAGCATTATTGAGATTCAAGGCGATGTTACCGCCAATGGTGAAGGGGCACTGATGGAGGCCTACAACCAGGCCAGTGCGAACGATACCGAATTCATTCTGCTAAACTTCAGCAATATGGAATACATGAACAGCTCCGGCATCGGTCTGCTGGTGACGATCCTGATCCGGGCGCAGCCCCAGGGGCAAAAGCTGCTGGCCTACGGGTTGAAAGAACACTTCCGCAAAACCTTTGAACTCACCCGGCTGAACGAGGCCATTAAGTGTTATTCGAGTGAGAAAGAAGCTCTGGAAGCGGCCGTACCTGCGATCCGCTAGGGATCCTGATTACGCTATTCTTTTCTCGCAAAGGAATTCAGTGAAATGGAAACACCATCAATTGACCCGGCTTCAGACGAGCCAAATCCGGCAGAGGCTGCGCCCCGAGATGGCGCTGATTGGGCAAAGCCCACCTCCCGGTTGAAGGTCCAAGACCTGCCTCCCGGAGCCATTAATCTAAACCTGGAGGGCCGCCAGTTGACCAACCCGATGCATGGCTTTGAACAGATGTGGAGGAAAACCTACAAAGTTCGCTTGAGCGGGGTAAACGCCACGTCCGGGGAAGTGCTAAATACCTGGAAGGAAAACTAAGTATCGTATTTTCGGACGACGAGGCCTATACCGTCATGACCTCGGAAGTGTTTCCCATCAGCGGGTGGAATACTTTCAGCACGCCGCCATCCGCACCTTCTTTTACCGGCTGGCGACCCCGGTGCGCTGGATGGCAAGATTCATTCGTCCACGAGCCCATTCATAAATAACTGTCGAACCAATCCAGCGTCCGCCTCCAGGCGTCGCGGGCCGCCTCGGGGTTGTAGCGTGGCCCGGTATCGTTGTGAAAGGCGTGATCGGCGTCTGGGTAGATCACTTTCTCGTAGATCTTATTGTTC
>DATCIL010000567.1:0-11807 GCA_036507795.1 Anaerolineales bacterium
CAGCTGCTCAAACGACGTCATCCACGAGATGCGGTTGAGAAATGCCGCCAGGGACGGGCTGTTTTCTCTTAGCTGCCGGACTGCCGCTCCCACAGGATCCTCACCCGCAGCGCCGCCTGGCTGGTCGGCATATGCGCCGTGAAAGGCAAAATAGGCCTGGTTTAGTTTGCGGATGATGTAGCCGTGCTCCCGGAAGAATAGCCGCCGTTCTTCCATATAAGCCTCGGCTTCTTCGATTTTTCCCTGCTCCAGCAGCTCGTCTACCGTCACGCGGGTCTCGCGCATTTCAGCCCGGAAATCGAAGGCGGGTGGAGTGATTGGTTCGGATGTCTCCGGTGGCAGTGGTGGAGGCGGTGGTGGCACCTGGTCTGGGTAGTAGCGCTCCAGCACGGCGCGCCCGATTTCCCTGCCGGCGATCGAGGCGGCGGTTTCGTTCATTGTACGCAGCTCCGGGCTGCTCATATAGTTCATTCCCAGCGGGCGCAGCGTCAGGAAATTATGGATCCATTCATGTGCCACAACTTCGGTCATGAAGTCCAGGTTGCTGGTTTGCATCACCATGGTCGGGTAAACTCCGATTCCGCCAACATCGACCACCAGGGAGGAAACGTTCAATTCCTGATCGACCTTATTTTCAAGCTCAGCGCGCAGGTCTACCCTTAGATCTGGCTGAAGCGAAATGTTTTTATCCTGGCGGATAATGTCTCGCGGGGAGACGATCAATGCCGTCGGTAGCGGGGTCGTGCGGTACAGCACCGCAGGCACCGGCTGACCGCCTACGGTCAACTCGAGTTCTGCCACAGTAGCGCTGATCTGCGACTGGATGACCGATTCTGCCAGCGGGCCGAGCGTATTCCGCTGGTCGTTCAGCCGCTCCAACGCTTCCAGGACCGGGGCTGCCGCCGCTTCTGGATCCTCTATCTCCGGATTGGAAAAGATTGCGTTCAATTCCCCCTCAGTCTGCCGGATTTGCCTGACCAAATCCAGATAATCCAGCACGACTTGACGCCGGGTATCTGCTGGCAGATATTGGCTGGTACCGAGCGCAGATTGGTTGATTTTGACCCCCCAGGCTTTCAGCGTCCAGGAGACGTAATCAAACTCCAGATCGCGGGTAAAGGCGCGCACCCGCTCCTGCTGATCCCTGGCTGATAAAGCGCTGCTAGGCACGAGGAGCGCCGTGATTATGACCAGGATGGCTAATCGAATTAAACGTCCGAAGGTCATGGCGATGAGTTTACTTGCTTAAAACACCTGTGTCAAATCCGCTCTTAAATTCCTTGCATAATCTTAATATTTTCGAGTCAGCGACTTCTCATGCTATAATCGCCCAACCATGAACTTTCTGATCACAGGCGCAGCAGGCTTTTTGGGATCGGCGCTGGCCAACCGGCTGGGGCGGGAAGGACACCAGGTTCGCGGGCTGGACGATCTTTCCACCGGAGATCCTCAGAAGCTCTCGCCGGATGTGCATTTTACGCGCGGTGATGTCAATGATCGTCCTAAATTATGGACGCTGCTCCAGGAAGTCGATTGTGTTTACCACCTGGCCGCCCGGGTCCTGGTGGCCGAGTCGATCCTCTATCCTCGAGAATACAACGCTTCGAATGTCGGTGGAACCGTAAGCTTGATGGAGGCGATGCGCGATGTTGGAGTGCGGCGGGTAGTCTTAATTTCCTCCGGAGCGGTATACGGCGATCAGGGACAACAGCCTTTACGCGAGGACGCCTCCCCGGATCCGCATTCCCCTTACGCCGTCTCCAAATTGGCGGCCGAATTCTATGTTCGTACCATTGGAGATTTGTGGGGTATCGAGACGGTAAACCTGCGAGTGTTCAACGCATATGGCCCCGGACAGCATCTCCCCGCCTCGCATCCCCCGGTGATCCCAAATTTCTTGCGCCAGGCCGTGCGCAACGGGACTCTGGTTGTGCATGGCGATGGCAGCCAAACTCGGGACTACGTCTTTGTGGATGATGTTGTCGGGGCCATGGTCGCCGCGGCCACGGCTCCAAATGTTGGCCGGCGGGTGATTAACGTCGGCAGCGGAACGGAAACCCGTGTCCGGGAGCTGGTGAGTTTGGTTATGAAAGTCACCAACAGCAGAGCCGAAGTTATTTATAATCCCCGCACAGACCCGGGAGTCTCGCGCATGTGCGCTGATATCTCGCTGGCGCGCCAGACGCTGGGCTACCATCCGCGTGTTTCCCTGGCGCAAGGTCTGCGCCTGACCCTGGAACGCGATCCCCGCCTGCGCAGCGAAGTACCGACCCGGCCCATCAATCCCTGAACCCTTCTCCTGTATCCTGCTACTCCCGACTTGATCGCCTCGGTCTCCCGGCCAAAGCCTTCATCTCGATTGCCCCGGTCTCCTGACCGGGGCCTTCACCTTGATCGCCCCGGTCTCCCGACCGGGGCTCTTAGTCCAATCAATCTCGTCCTACATCAGGCTGACATCATGAACGCCCGATTCCTTACCACCGGCTGCAGTGATTCGAATGAATTCAGCCTTATCCTGCAGCTGAGCAATCGTTTCAGCCCCGGCGTAGCTCATGCCGGACCGCACGCCGCCCACCAGCTGGTGCAGGATGTCTTCGACGCCTCCCCGGTACGGGACGACGGCCTCCACCCCCTCGGGAACTACTTCTCCCCATTCATCGGCTTCAATTTCTCTTTGCCGTTCGATCTCTTTTCGCGAGACATTAGCCGTCAGCGAAGCCATGCCCCGGATCACCTTGTACTGCCGGCCCTCGCGGATAACCGCGGCTCCCGGACTCTGTTCCGTTCCGGCCAGCAAACTGCCCAACATCACCGTGCTGGCCCCGGCTGCCAGAGCTTTAGTGATGTCGCCCGAATTGCGTAAACCGCCGTCCGCAATGACAGGCACGTCCAGCGCTTTTCCGGCTTCCGCGCATTCGGCAATGGCAGTCAGCTGCGGGACTCCAAATCCGGTAACGATGCGAGTAATGCAAATTGAACCTGAACCAACGCCGACCTTGACGGCATCTGCCCCGACTTTTGCCAGGTCCCGGACCCCCTGGCCTGTGGCGACGTTCCCGGCAATCACCGCCACTTCCGGGTGCTGTTTTTTCAGCTTGCGGACTGTTTCGATGACGAGATCCGAATGACCGTGTGCCACATCGACCACCAGGACATCGACCTCGGCCTGCACGCAGGCCGCCGCCCGCTTTTCGTCCTCAGGGCGTACGCCGATTGCCGCGCCCACCCGCAAACGGCCCTTGCTGTCTTTGGTAGCCTGCGGATGCTCTTGCGACTTGACGATATCCTGCGCGGTGATCAGACCAACCACCCTGTTTTCTTCGTTGACGAGAGGTAATTTCTCGATGCGGTGAGCGTGCAAAGTCAGGCGAGCTTTATCGAGCGGTTCGTTTACCTTAGCCGTTACCAATTGTTCCCGTGGAGTCATGACCGAACTGACAGGCGCCGCATCATCCGGCGCAAGCAAAATATCCCTGGCGGTAACCATCCCCAGCAAGCGTTCAGATTCATCGGTTACAACCAGTCCACCGACGTTGACCTCTCCCATTTTGGCCCTGGCCTCGGCCACGGTTAATTCTGGTCGGATGGTGATCGGGTTCTCGACGACAAAACTTTCCGAGCGCTTTACACGCTGAACCATGCCTGCCTGGCGTTCGGGCGACATGAAGCGATGGAGTATGCCGATTCCACCGGCCTGCGCCATGGCAATTGCCATTTCTGCCTCTGTTACAGTATCCATGTTGGCGCTGATGATCGGAATCGCCATTTCTATGCCAGGCACCAGGCTTGTCGTGGTGTTGACAGACAAACGGCTGCGGATTGTCGAATGCTTTGGAACTAACAAAACATCGTCGAAAGTTAATCCAGTTTCAGCTTTTAATTTCATACCTGCCTCCGTTTTTCGACTACAGGCATTGCAGCCTGGGCCAACCCCATGCATGTCTTGACGACACGCTCTTAGTTTTATTGTACAATATTCCAATGCCAAATTCCATGCCCCTGTCTCGGGAGTTCTTCCGCCGTCCAACGCTTCGCGTCGCTCGAGATTTGCTGGGAGCTCGTCTGGTCTGCATAGATCAGGGCAGCCGGATTGGTGGCATCATTGTCGAGGCTGAAGCCTACTGCGGCGAGGAAGACCAGGGCTGTCATGCTCGTGTGGGTCTTACCCCTCGCACGCAGGTCATGTACGGCCCACCTGGTCATGCTTATGTTTATTTCACCTACGGCATGCACTGGATGCTCAATTTCGTAACCGAGGAGGAAGGGTTCCCGGCCGCGGTTCTGATCCGAGCCATTATCCCCATCGAAGGGCTGGAGATAATTGCGTCCCGCAGGAAGGGACAGCCTGCCCATAAATGGACCGATGGGCCGGCGAAAATTTGCAGGGCGCTGGGCATCGATGGTAGGTTTAATGGGACCGACCTGTGCGAGGATGGCGCACCCCTCTTTGTAGAAACAGGTGTTTCCATTCCAGACGGGCGCGTCACTACCGGTCCTCGAGTGGGTTTAAATAATGTGCCCGAGCCATGGAAAAGCGTTCCCTGGCGTTTTTGCGCTAACATTGAAACTCATGAGATTATTCACGAGCCTTAGTTCCGTAGGTCATCGTGTTCTATCATATTAGAGAACTCGCTTCCAGGAGGAAAACATGAATCTGCTGCAAGGTAAAACCGCCCTGATCTTTGGTGTGGCGAATGAGCGTTCAATCGCCTGGGGGATCACCAAAGCCTTTCACGAACAGGGGGCGACCATTGGAATTAGCTACGCAGGTGGACCATTGGAGAAGCGAGTGGAACCGCTGGCTGAATCGATCGGGGTCTCCTTCCTGGAAGTATGCGACGTTACCCAGGATGAGCACATTCAACGTGTCGCCGATCGGGCCGCCGGGGCCTTTGGGGAAATCGATATCTTAGTGCATGCAATCGGCTTTGCCAACCGCGATGAGCTCTCCGGTCCTTACTACGGAACCAGTCGAGAAGGCTTTCACCTGGCACTGGATATCAGTGTTTACTCTTTTACCGGCCTGGCGCGGGCGTTCCGGCCCTTGTTTCGCCCCGGCAGCGCCCTGCTGACCTTAACTTATTATGGATCTGAGAAGGTGATGCCGAATTATAATGTAATGGGAGTCGCCAAGGCTGCCTTGGAAGCATCGGTGCGCTATCTTGCCAATGATCTGGGCCCGCAGGGTGTGCGGGTAAACGCCATTTCCGCCGGTCCCATTCGCACATTGGCAGCTGCGGGCGTTTCGGGTTTCAAGTCCATGTATCGCCAGTTTACTGAAATTGCACCCTTGCGCCAGAATATTACGATAGAGGATATCGGCAGCGCCGCCGTCTTCCTTTGCTCGGACATGAGCGCCAAAATTACCGGCGAAGTACTATACGTAGATTCCGGTTATCAGGTTTTGGGCGCGCCCGAGCCCCAGGAGTAGATACGATGTTTCGTAGGAGCAACGACAAGCAGACTATATCTGGCCCGGCCGCTCCCTCCGAACGGGTTACCTCGGTGCTCAGCGCCGGCATCTCATGGAAAGGGGATCTCAGCGGCAGCGGCGGCGTTCGCATAGAGGGTGGCTTTGAGGGTGATATTGCTTTACGCGGTTTGCTTGTGGTTGGGGAAACTGGTCGTGTGACCTGCCGGCAGCTGCGCGCCAATGTGGTGATCGTCGCCGGTGCGGTGAGAGGGGATATCACTGCCGAGAAACTTGAAATCCGCAGCACTGGCAGGGTCTGGGGAAACGTGGTGACAGCTGCTTTCTCCACAGAGGAAGGCGCTTTCTTGCGGGGCCAGATTCGCATGGAGGAGCAGGTTGATATTGGGGTAGCCACGCCCGCCGAATCGCAGACCGAAACTGATATCTCTCCGGTCCTTTCGCAACCAGAAGAGTAAACCCGGTTCTCTCAGCCCTGCTTGGCTGAAAAAGGCGAACGGCAAGCCCGTTCGCCTTTTCATTTCCATTACTACTTTTTTTCAGTCCCCAGTACCTGCTTGATCATCTTCGATTTCGTCATGATCATCCCCGCCACCCGTATCATCATCTTCGCCATCGTCGTCGCCGACGTCATCATGATCATTATCGTCTCCACCGCTGTCGTCATCACTGCCATCATCGTCCCCACCACCCCCATCATCATCGCCCTCGCCATTCTTATGGCCGTCCTCGCCTCCACCGGGACCGATGTTGTCTTCGGAATCATCGCTATTATCGTCGCTTGAGTGATCATCGTCGGGGCTGTCATCGTCGACTTCGGGATTCGACCCATCCTCGTCTGTTCCAGATTGATCGTCGTCAACGCCGTGGTCTTCGCCCGATTCGATTGCCTCATCGTCTTCTCCTCCATCATCCTCGTTCTCATCGATCAGGGAGGAATTGTCCAGCTCGATTTCGCGTGCTATGAGTGATCCGTCTGCCTGTACCAGCGCATGGACTTTCACGTGGTCGCCGAGAGCCACGCTGTCCTTGAACTCCGTGGTATCGCTGATCAATACCTCTCTGCCCGCGATTGTCCAGGCATCCGCCGCCATCGCCTCAACCAGCCCAAATAACTCAATCTCCTCGTTTTGTGGAACGTCGTTCGGTCGCGTGGTCCTGGTTGGTTCTGAAATTTCTTCGATGATCAAATCCGGTTGCAGCAGGCGCAGGATGGCTAAAGCCTTAAGTGCCTGGTCCTCTTCTACTTCCACGAGGACAATTACATGGTCATGGACCCGGGCAGCCGGGTCAATCTGCGATTCCCGGCTGACTCGCAGCTTGATTCCAGAGACCACCCATTCTGCCGGGCTGATTGACTCCACTTGTCCGATCAGCTGGTAGGAGTGCAGCCGGATGGTAGAAGCCAAAACCTCACCATTGGCCTGCGTCGTTCCGCTGACCTCTACAACCTGTCCGTTTTCAATATTTCCGGCAATTTGAGTTTGCGGAGCGATAGTGACAGGAACGCTATCGATTGTCCAGCGCTGTGAATCTCGCTCTTGCAGGACTCCTTCAAAGGTTACGTCCACCACACGGCCTAATACCAGCAATTCCGTCACCTCACCCACTCGGCGCCGTTCGAACTGAACTTGAATCGCTCGTTTCCTATGGGCGTCCGGAATGATACGGAGCCTGGCATCCTCGGCGCTGCGCTTGATCGGGTAAAGGGGATCGCCGGGTAAGGCCTGGACCGATTCGACAAGGCCTTTCCAGCTCGTGAAGAAGACCACTGCCAGGGCAAGCGCAGCGAAGATGATCCGGGGCTTCCTGCCGAACCAAGACCAGGAACGGCGGGATTGTCTCTGTTCGCTCAGATGGGCTGCCTTGACCAGCAAGCGGGAGCGGCTGCGGTGGAAGGCAGCATGGGGGACGTGAACGTCCGCCCTGGATCTGGCAAACTGAGCAGTCTTCACAAGCGCTTTCAGATCACGCGCTTGATCAGGGTATCTTTCCAGGCAGTCGTCCAGGTTTTCGCCATTTTCAAGCGCCGCCAGGCAGGACTGTAAGGCTTCAGAGAGGTGGGCTTCTATCATAGACTGTCCCCGATGTGGCGCCTCAGGGCAGCGATTGCGCGGAATTGGAGCGCCTTAATGGCGTTTACATTTTTGTCCATCATACTGGCCGTTTCTTCCAGCGAATAGCTGTTACCGAAACGCAGGGCAATGACCTGCTGCTGGTCTGGTGTGAGCTTTGCCAGGACTTCCTGGAGAAAGTGATTACGGTCGATTTGTTCGATATCCTGAACAAGACCGAAACTATCGGCCTTCAAATCCAGATCCTCGGGTATGTTCTCGGTTGGGTGGGCATAATGCTGCCGCAGGTGGTCGTAAATCAAATTGGAAGTTGTGCTCATCAGCCAACCGCGCAGATTGGTGTGTGGTCCACCGCCGGCCACAATTGTTTCGAGTAAGCGCGCAAAAGCTTCACCAGCGATGTCCTCGGCAATCATCTCATTGCCCAGGCGGTACCTGGCGTAGCGGAATAACTCCGGAAAATACCGTTTGTGAATAGCAGAAATCGTTTGTTGGTCCAGATTGCGGAGACCATCGAGTTCCGGGATTGCCTCGCTCATGTCGCTGTCGTAATGTCGCCTTCCTCCTGATGTAAACTCGAATTGCTGGGTCGAACTGAGAGGGGATAACATGGTTTTCCTGAACTTAATCATGAGCCAGACAGGGCTGCATCACTTATATAGTCGGGAAAACCACCGAAAAGTTACGCAGAGTCTCTAGTCATCGCCTTCTTCCCCGCCCTCTCCTTCATGTCCGGTTGCGTGACACTTCACGCAATTTTTAAAATCGGAAATACCTTCTTCGCGATGTTTGCTCTCCACATTGCTGGGCGTATGCTCGTGACAGCCATAACACTTGTAAGTTTGCAGATTATCTTCGTGGCAGACCTGGCAAACGTTTCGCCCGTGCTCGCCGTGATCGACAGGAAAGGTATGCGCCTGGGCGTACTCAGCTGGTCTCCAGTACGCAGTACCATGGCAGACCGCGCAATCTCCATTGAACAGGCTCTTGTGAAAGGCCGGCTCCGCGTGGCAAGCCGCGCAATCAACAGGGACCATCTGCAAATCAGCCAGGCTTCGCGCTTCTGAATGGCAGTCGCCGCACTCCAGCGGGGCATGCTTGCCCTGCAGCGGGAATTTGCTCAGGTTATGGTCAAAGCCTTCGCCATATGTATCCAGACCATCGTGGCATGCCAGACATTCCTGACCGAACACATGGGTGTGAACCGCCAAGAATTCCGGTTCCAACTCGTTGTGGCAGTCCTCGCAGACGATCTGGTTAAACGTGGTGATCGCTTCCTCATGGCAGTCCGAGCACGCAAAGGTAGTCCCATCGTCCATCTTTTGATGAGCTCGGAGCGAGTATCCAACTTCCTGGTGGGGGAAATTTTCAAGATAGAAAAAAGTCAAAGGGGCCTGCGGCCCATCATGTTCCGTATGACAGTGGTAGCAGGGTGTTTTTTTCCCTTCTGCCAGCATGATGTTATGAAACTCCGTTGGATTATGCGTGAGCTCGGTATGGCAGACCAAGCAACGGTCCCCCATCTGCTGGCCTGACCAGATCGGCGCATGGCAGGCGGCGCATTGCGTAATGTCAGCATGAGAGCGAACGCCGCCGATTGATTTTTCTCCGGCCTCGGCATTGAGCTGGCCCGGGCTGAAAAGCGAACCGCCGCGGGCGATTCCAGTTCCGCTTATGAGGATAAGCGTAATCAGGGTGGCAAAAATGCCGGAAGCGGACAGGCAGCCCAATCTGTTAGATTTCATTGTTGACCTGTAAATGACGGATTAGCGCAGCAGCGTTGCGTAATAAACGGCGGCTACGATGTGGATGCAGGCTGCGGTAAAAAGTACCATGCCGATGGGAATGTGAAAGGAATGCCACAAAGCCAGCCATCGCCGGGCCTGAGCCAAAGAGGTGACCTGGCGTTGCAGTTTTTTCCGCCGGATGACCAGCTGCTCTAACTGGATGGCCTCGGCGCGCATTTTTGGATCCATCCGCTTTTGTAATTCTGCTTCGGAATTGCGAATCTCGTTTTCGAGCTCTTTTGCTTCGACGGCCAGACCGTCCGCGGTCCGCGGGACGGCCGTATAGATGTAGCGACCGATGAAACCGCTGGCTACAATAATGCCGGTCAGCAGCATGACGATTCCTGCCAGACCGTTAAACTTCCAGGAGGAATGCAGCAGGACCAGGTAGGGACCGACCAGGCCGGTAAAGATATGAAACTGCAGCCAGGAAGCCATCCGTCCCCAGCGCGCGCTCCGGCTGCGTTTTCTAAGGCTGTATACCGTTTCTGTCATCAGCATGAGCAGGAAGCCCAGGATGCCCAGCGAATGCCCAAAAAACTCGCTTGCCGCCGGGATACCCCCCAGGGTGATAACCACGAAAAGGTAAAAGATTGATATCAACAGGACGGCGATAAACGCCAGCCAAAGTTCCCGATTGCTTTGTTGCATTTCGTTGTTGTTTTGTAAGTCAGTTGGTTGCTGTGGATTTCCAGTGCGACCAAAAATCGGTAATCACATCGGAGATTGGCGCACTGGGCTGCAGCAAATGGCTGCGAATACCCGAAATATCTGCCCTTTCCTTGATGAGTTGGTGAATGGTTCTGGAGAGGGATTGGTCTCCCATCACGATTGCGCCGAGTAGCGTCTTTTTCCCGACTAAAATGCGCAGGCGATTGACCTCGAAATCGTGCTGGGCGGTGATTGCATCCGGAGGCTGTCGCCAGGTTTCGCTGTCGCCCCGCGCGATTCCAATCAGATCTTCATCGATCCCATTTCCAACTGTTCCGACGATAGTGGTTGTTAAACCGGCCAGACGGGTGACGTTGAAAGCCACGTCTTTGTGATAAGGGATGTTCATTCCCAACATGTTTAGACCGGCCATCCGCCCCTGCTCCCGGGCAGGTCCCCACAGGCTGTCCAGGACGTATTTTTCCGTGAACGGGTCGTAGACCTGAGCCACGTCACCGGCGGCAAAAATATCGGGATGGCTGGTCTGAAGCCGCTCATCTACCAGGATGCCGCGGTCAGTCTTCAAGCCTGCCGTGTCAGCCAGTTCCTTACGCGGCCGGATGCCGATCGCAAACGCCACCAGGTCGCACTTGATGAGCCGGGCATCGGTGGTTCGTACTGCGCGCACCCGGCCTCGCTGGCCGGTGATCTCGGCAAGTTCCGTGTAATAATGGATCTGGACACCTTCATCCTTGAGACGCTGCTCGACAATTCGCGACTCTGTCTCATCGAGGACATTGCTCCAGTAGCGCTCCCGCCTTAAAACGTAGTGGGTGTTCACCCCTCTGGCTCTTAGCCCTTCAACGATTTCGAGGGCGGTAATGCCTCCGCCTACCACCACCGCGCTGCGAGCTCTGCGCGCTTGCTTGAGCAGCCGGTGGGCGTCATCCAAATTATCGAGCTTGAGCACGCCTTGGAAATCATGGCCGGGCGTTGTAAGGCGAGCCGCACGCGCCCCCGTTGCAATCAACAACCGGTCATAAGGGATTGTTGAACCGTCATGGAGTTTCAGGCTGTGTTCGACAGGGTGAACCGAGTTCACGCGAGCGTAAATTGGCTGTAAATTCAGCCGTCTGAAATCTTGCTCGGCAAAAGGATAGAGCTGTTGCTCGTTAAGTTCACCGGTCAGATAATACGCCAATCCCGGTCTAGAGTAGTAGACATACTTCTCGTCGCCAATAATCAAAATATCGGCTGATGGACAATTGTGGCGGATCGTCTCCGCGGCGGATATGCCCGCTACTCCGGTCCCGATAATCGCGATCCGCTGCATCTCAGGTTCCCTGGGTCCGGAATTTTTCCAGATCGAAAATGTTCGTCCGTTCAAAGCGCAGCACCCCCCGCGGGCAGCGCGCCACACACTCTCCGCAGGTCAGGCAGTAGCTATCGTTGACCGGCTCCCCATTCCAGGCATGCTTGCGGACATCAATGCCGATCGGACAGGAATATGAACAGATCCCGCATTGCACGCAGCGCTCAGCCTCCGGAACCACATGACCTTCAACGAGAGCCTGGCGGCGAGTCGCTTCGCGTTTAAATAAGCTGTGCAACTTCATTATATGTCTTATCTATATCGACCGTCTTGAGACGATTTTCACAATATGGGCTCCCGAAGTATAATCCAAAACCTTATCTTACGAAAGTGAGGATCACCCGGAGGGGAACACTAACAACATTTGAGTGCGCGCCGTAAGAGGGATGGCTTTGCCTTTAATCATCATCTTCTTTGCCATTCGCATGGCAATCTAAACACCGCGTCGTGATATTCGAGATGCCTTCTTCGGCGTGTTTGGTCTCCGTTTT
>DATCIL010000568.1:0-21637 GCA_036507795.1 Anaerolineales bacterium
GCCCGGCGTACCATGCGGGTGGTCAAGACCAACATCGCCTTCACCGCCATTTACAATCTGGTCGGATTGACTCTGGCAGCCCTGGGGTTTCTACCCCCCATATTTGCCGCCGCCGCCCAATCTCTGCCTGACCTGGGCATCCTGGCCAACTCCTCACGCCTGCTGAAACAGAGATAACCGGATTACTCGAGGTTCACGCTTCACGTTTCACGTATTGCGTATTGCGTATTACGTCAATCATTCTCCCCCGACAAATGGCAGGTACTGGAATTCAAACTCCTCAAGCGCCCTCTCGACCGCCGCCAGCGCGTCGATTCGCCCCCAGCCATAAACATTATTCGGGATTAACCCGGCTGTCCCACCGCAGTCCTCATCGCTGACCAGTCCCAACGCGCTCAGCTGTATAATCTCCTCGATTTCGGCCACCTGGCCCGCCAGTTCCGGCCTGGCGCTTAACAATAAAGCTGCCACGCCTGCCACGTGCGGGGCGGCCATGCTCGTGCCGCTCTTGACAGCATAGCCTCCGCCTGGGATAGTGGAACGGATGAAAGTTCCCGGTGCGGAAATATCCGGCTTCAACCGCCCGCTCCCATCTAAAGATACTGGCCCCCGGCTGCTGGAAGGCGCAATGGAATCGTCCATCGTTACATTGCCAACCGAAAAGGAAGCGTCATAGATTGCCGCAGGGCTGTTCACGCTGCTGCAAGACGGCCCCTGGTTACCTGCAGAGTGCACCGTCAAAATGCCGGCCGCCCGCAGGTTATCAACCACCTGCAGGAGGGTAGCTGGATCTGTACAGCCCTCCACCTCGGGACAGCCCCACGAATTGTTAATCACGTGCGGCGCCAAATCAGGGCGCGGATTATTTCCCTCTAGATCGGTCGGCGCCAGAAACCACTGGAAACATTCGCTGTAACTCGCCGGTGTTCCCCACCCCTGTTCCATGTTTCGGCAGCCGACCCATTTTGCCCCGGGCGCCACACCGATGTGGTTCTCGCCGCCATCATCCCCGACCATGATGCCCAAGGTATGCGTGCCGTGACCGTCATCGTCGCACGGTTCTACGGCATCGAACCCGCACGGATTTCCCGGCGCGGTCTTTGGATCGTTTTGGTGGATCGCATCGTGCCAGTGGTAATTGTGATCGGCGCTGGAGCCGTCCCAGCCGCGATATCTTTCTTTTAGCGCCGGATGATCCCAGGCATATCCCGTATCCTGACCGCCGATTACCACGCCTGCGCCATCGTATCCGCTTGCCCAAACGTCATCGGCATTAACCTTCTCCAGATTCCACTCAATCTCCGCGGCCACGACTGCTGAATACACCCCTGTTCTGCCGGATTCCTCTATGGCTGGCGGGTCAAAATGCAGGGTTGGATTTGCAAAAATCCCGGCCACATCCGCCCGCTTCGCCAGGATTTCGACGACCTGCTGGTCACCACGCACCCAAATCATATTGGCGATCCAGAATGGCTGATGCTGCACGCCCAATTTGCTTAGAACAGCAATCACCGGCGCCTGGGCCTTCCTGGCTGTCTCGGTCAGGCGTTGGTAAACATACCTGCCCTTCTCGTGCCTGGTCTTGAGCAATGGAGCGTCGCTCAGGTCCGCCTGAGTCTCCAAATAAACCAGAAACTCCCCCTTCCCGTCGTCAAAGCCATCCCATACTGCCGGCTGCACCTTTTCGTGCCAGGAATCAAGAGGCCCATCTGCCAGTACCACCTGCGACCCGCTATAATCCGCCTGTCCACCTCTCGAGAGCAGACCGAGAAGAAAAAGCGATAAGAAAAATCCGACCGGTTTACGCATTACGGATTACTCATTGCTTCACGTTTCACGCCTCCAACGCTCTAACCAGCTCCCGGCAAAAATCCGGAATATCCTCCACGACCCGCCCCCATACGATGTTGCCATCCCGGAAGGCAGCCTTGTCCACCCACTCTGCCCCAGCGTTGATCAAATCATCCTTGATGCCTTCAGATCCCGTCGATTTATGTCCTTCTAAAATACCTGCGGAAATCAGAACCAGCCCGGCATGGCAGATCGAGCCGATGATCTTGCCCTGCTCATAGATTCCGCGCACCAGATTTATAACGCCCTCAAAACGGCGCAGCTTATCGGGAGCCCACCCTCCGGGAACGACCACTGCGTCGAAGTCCTCGGCGCGCACTTCATCCGCAGAGACATCCACTTTGGCCTCCAGGCAGTGCTTGCCGCGAAAAGTGTCCGACCGGCCGCTGCCGACGACCGTAACGGCAGCGCCCTCCTCCTGCAAGCGCATCAGCGGCACCCAAAACTCCAGGTCTTCAAAGCCTTCTTCTACCAAATAAGCGATTCGCTTTCCTTCTAATTTCATGACAAACCCTCCTGATCGTATCTAAAATTTCACTACTCCGATTCTAACACCCCCTCCGCTATCCTTACGTATTGCGTAGTACGGATCACGTTTCACGCCCCACGCTCCACGATTCTCATCCCTCCCCTCTACAATCGCACCAGTAGCTTCACCTCCGGCCAGATAAACGGCAGCACTGCCAGAGCGCCCAGTCCCAGTGCGCCCATCGTCAACGGAAGCACCGGGAATGGCAGGCTCATCAGCCCGTAGACCAGCAGGCCGCCTCCCACCGAGACAACCACTGCCCGGGCAAAGGTGCCTCCCAGACGCAAGATGCCCGGATGCCGCCGGTCCAACAGGTAGAGCAGCAGCAGCGCCTCGCCGGTGAACGCCAGGGAGTTTGCCAGCGCGATGCCCACCGGGCCGAGCTGTCTTGACAGCAACACCGCGAACAGGATATAGGCCCCCGCGTTTAGCGCCGCGGCGAAGAGCGGCGTGCGCGCATCTTGTTGAGCATAGAAGGAACGCGCCGCCACCTCCAGCAGGGAATGCCCCATTAATCCCAGCAGGTACGCCCGGGTCGCCCAGGCCACCAGGTCTGTCCCGGCCGGCTCAAATCCCAGCACAACCTGCACAAATGGCCGGATGCCTACTGCGAGCAGCGCGGCCACCGGGATCGTCAGCGCCAGCAGGGTGCGTAAAGCCCGGTTGACCGTCTGGCGAAATGCCTCATAATCACCTCTGGCGATATGTTCAGACAGGGTCGGCAGCAGGGCGATGGCGATAGCTGTCCCGATCAGCGTCTCCGGCACCTGCATGATAAACCAGCCGTAATTCAGCGCCGTGACTGCCCCTTCCCCCATGTGGGAGGCCAGGTTGTCCCGCACATAAAAAAACATATACAGGAAGAACATCGTCAGTACGCGCGGCCCCAAGAGCGCCAATACCTGGCGCACGCCCGGTTCCCGCAAATTGATGACGGGCGCCCACTGAAAGCGGTAGCGAATCAGGCCGGGTACCTGGATCGCCAGATGGAGCAGGGCGCCCAGGATAACCCCGTATACCAGGCCATGGATGCCCAACCCAAACCCGGGCAGGCTAACCGGTCCAAAGCTTAGCCCGTCCTGCGGAGCCAAGACCGCCACCCCAAAAATTTGTCCAAGGTTGTAAAATCCCGGCGCCATGGCAGGCAGCAAAAAGTGCTGGTTGGCCTGCAATCCCGCCATCGCCAGACCACTGATCGAAAAAATGACAATCGCGATCAGGTCCAGGCGCATCAACTCGGCTGTGAGAGCTTGCTGTTCAGGCGGGAATCCCGGTGCGATGCCAAACCTAAATGAAACCATTGGATGGGCAAAGATGGCAATTAAAATCGAGAGCGCGGCTGTAACCATAAAAGCCAGATTGGCAATCCGGGCAAACAAATCCCAAACCGCCGGTCGTCCTCGCAATTCCATAAATTCCGATAGCACTGGGATCAGCGCCACACCCAAGGCGCCGCCTGAGATCAAAGCGGAAAGCAGGTCCGGCAGGTTATTGGCTGCGTTGAACACATCGATCTCGTAAGACAGCCCAAACTGCCGTGCGACCAGCACCTGGCGGATAAACCCCAGGATCTTGTCGAAACCAAAGAAAACGGCGATGATCAGCGAAGAACGCGCAATATGGGTCATTAGTCGATTAGTCGATCAGTCATTGGTCGAATAGTCGATTAGTCATTGGTCGATTAGTTGATCGGTGATTAGTCGATTCGGCGAAAAGCCTCAATCTTGCACGATTGGGCCAAGTATACCTCACGAATCACGGCTTACGTTTTGCGCATCACGCATCACGTTTTACGTTTCACGCTTCACTTTTCACGCTTCACGCACCACGTCCCCACATTGCCTTCGCCTCTCATCTATGGTAAAATCCCTTAGCTTGGGAGGGATGGCCGAGCGGACTAAGGCGGCTGTCTTGAAAACAGCTGTGGGGTAACACCCACCGGGGGTTCGAATCCCTCTCCCTCCGCCTCTAAAATTGTTCCCCTTTGGGGAGGTGCCAGAGTGGTCGATCGGGGCCGCCTGCTAAGCGGTTGACGGGGCTTTAAACCTCGTCCGAGGGTTCGAATCCCTCCCTCCCCGCTAGAAGCTAACCAAAAGCGCCGGCCTGGTTTATCCGGCGCTTTTTCAATTCCTAAACACCGCCTGTCTCTCCGCCATACAACTTATTCTATTCCTGCTTAATCCCCAACCGTCGGGGCAGTCGCTCAATTGACACAACCCCAAATCTGTAATAAACTCCTTGCTGCTATCGCCTTGTCAGGAGGGAGAAAATACCATGAAAAACTTCGACCAGTTAATCCAAGAGGATGTCGCGGATTATGAGGGCCGCCATGAGGAGTTGATCACTCAAGCGCCAGCCCTTTACCGGTTAATGACAAATCTTTTAGATGACCCCAACCTGCCTGGGCAGCTGCGTCCGCTGGTCATCTCCGCCATCGCCTACTTTATCCTTCCTGCTGACATTATGCCCGAGGACTTAAAAGGGCCGTACGGCTACGTGGATGATATCTTCCTGTGCGCCTTCATCGCGGACCGGATCAGGGATGAATTAGGATCAGACGATATCTTGACCGCCAATTGGGATGGAAGAATTCCCATCCTAACCTTGATAAAGAATATTCTTTCAGAAGAAAAGGCGCTCGTTGGCGATAAGCGTGACTTGATCTTGTGGTATATCGGTTTCGAATATTTGCGCCCCCGATAAGTATTAATAAGCTACCGCAGTATTCCGATTCTCTGTGGATATTGGGAGCTGGGCTGCGGTTCTCATCGGGAGCCCTCTTGGCTGGTTGACTCTCTTGGACGGCGCTTTCGAAATGGTCCTCAAGCGTCTTTTGGGAGGACCCGGACTGAATAATGATTGAGACTATTTTTCCCATTCTCTTGTATACTATTAGAGTCCTGTGAGGCAAGTTTCTGAATATCGCTATTCAAATATCCAATATTCACTGAGAGGAGAATCAAAATGGCTGAACTCAAAGAAGATTTCTCAACTACAACCTGGGTGATGATCCCGGTAGCCATCGCCATCAATATTGCTATCGGGCAATTAATCTTCGCCCTGAAGATTCCGCTCTACCTGGATTCAATCGGCACCGTGTTGGTCGGTATTCTCGCCGGACCCTGGGCGGGTGCGCTGACCGGACTGCTTTCGAACCTGATCTGGGGATTGACGGGTCTCAATGTGACCTACGCGCCCTTCGCCGCCGTCGCCGCAGTCATCGGTCTGCTCGCCGGTCTGTTTTCAGAAGCCGGATGGATTCGAGCCTGGTGGAAGGCCATATTGTCCGGGGTTATCACCGGCCTGGTTGCAGCCGCCATTTCCGCCCCCATCTCCGCATATGTTTTCGGAGGCGTAACCGGCGGAGGCACTGATGTGATCGTGGCGATTTTCCGCAGCTTTGGCTTCGGCGTATTGCCAGCCTCGTTTGCCCAGGGAGTTTCTTCGGATCCTTTGGATAAAGCCATAACATTTTTGGTCGTGTACCTAATTGTCCAAGCTTTACCCCTGCGCTTCCTGGCGCGTTTCCCCCGGTCGGAAAACGTACGGGAGGAGCCCGAGCCTGCATAATATCGGATGGCCGAGGCCTTCAGTCTTTATACCGGGCAGGAAAGCTTAATTCACAAGCTCCACCCGCTGACCAAGTTAACCCTGGCAGCCTTTATGCTGGTAGGCAGCCTTGCCCTTCCCGGGCCCTGGCCGACCTACATCCTTTTCATCGCAGTTTTGGTCCCGTTAGCCCTGCTTGCCAGGGTGCTTCCGAGGCTGCTCAGTTTGGCCTGGCGGGTGGTGCTCCCCTTCGCCATTTCAGTCTTCCTGATTCAGGGCTTTCTTTGGCCAGGCGGGACCCCGCTTGTCGCGATCGGCCCGCTTTCTCTGAAACGCGAAGGGCTGCTTTTTGCGGTTACCAGCGTCGGGCGTATTCTAATGGTCGTAACCAGCTTTTTGTGGTTCGCTCTAACTACCCGGCCGGACCTGTTGATGACCTCCCTTGTGCAGCGCGGTTTACCTTCCAACCTTGCCTACATCATTGTTGCCACCATTCAGATCATCCCCCGCTTCCAGCAGCGCGCCTCCACCATTCTGGATGCACAGCGTGCCCGCGGCCTGGAGACCGGTGGTAACCTCCTGCAGAGAGCCCACGGCGTGCTTCCGCTGGTGGTGCCGTTGATCCTCAGCAGCCTTGTGGACGTAGAGGAGCGGGCTCTGGCCGTCGAAGCCCGGGCTTTTAGCCACCCAGGGAAAAAGACCAGCTTCATAGAAATCGCGGAATCCGGTTGGGAACCCCTCCTTCGCTGGGTGGTTATTATCGCTATTGCAGCGCTCATCGGGCTAAGTATCTGGCTCAGAACTCTCTAATCCCTGATGATTCACGTTGAGGAGGTTACTTACGTGTATCCGGGCGCTCGCCTTCCGGCGCTCCGTGATATCTCCTTGGACATTCCCGAAGGGCAGTTTTATGCCGTCGTCGGGCCAAATCAGGCCGGCAAATCCACGCTGGCTTATGCCATGGCAGGGTATATTCCTCACTTCTATCGCGGCCGGCTGGAGGGGAAAGTAACCGTTGCTGGCCTGGATACCCGAGCCACCCCGCTGCATGAACTGGTCCTCACGGCAGGTCTAATCTTTCAAAACCCCTTCAACCAGATCTCAGGCACCAAGTTCACGGTCCGGGAAGAGATCGCTTTCGGACTCGAAAACCTGGGCATGCCGCGCGGGGAGATGCGGACCCGTGTCGATGAGACGATGGAACTGGTCGGAATCAACCATCTGGCTGACCGTTCGCCCCTGGCACTATCTGGTGGAGAAATGCAGCGAGTGGCTATCGCCTCTATTCTGGCGATGAAGCCAAAAGTCCTGATCCTCGATGAGCCGACCTCGCAACTTGACCCGATTGGCAGCCGGGAAGTTTTTTCCGCCGTTCGCTCGCTAATCTCATCGGAGAAGATGACCGTCGTTATGATTGAGCACAAACTGGAATGGGTAGCTGTTTTCGCCGACTACGTTATTGCCATGGTGGATGGGCAAATTCTGGCCAACGGCAGCCCAAGCAGTGTACTCACCCTAGATACTCTCCAAATGGCGGGGGCCGGTCAAACCCGCTACACTCGCGCCGCTCGCCGTGCCCGTGATCTGGGAAGTTGGCCTGATCAGCATGAGCTTCCTGTTACCCTCGAAGAAGCAGAAGAGGCTTTTCGGCGATTAAAAACTGGAGCGTGATGGACATTCAGGTCGATTCCCTCTCCTTCACTTATCCATCCGGGGTCGTCGCCCTGCGCGGCGTTTCTCTGCGCATCCCCTCGGGGATTAGCCTCGCCATAATCGGCCAAAACGGCGCCGGCAAGACTACGCTCGTTAAACATTTCAACAGCTTGCTCCAGCCCACTTCCGGGACTGTAAAGGTTGGCGGTTGGGATACTCGTGAACATACCCCTGCGGAACTTGCTTCCCGGGTGGGCTATGTTTTTCAGAACCCCGATGACCAATTATTTCAATCCACGCTGAGAAAAGAAGTTATGTTTGGTCCAGGTAACCTGGGCTGGGAGGTAGACCAGATTGAAGAACGGACCAGGCGGGCCCTGGAGATGGTTGGTTTAGCTCACGCAGCCGATCAGCATCCCTACGACCTGTCGCCTGGGGAACGCAAACGCGCTGCCATGGCGGCCATCCTGGCTATGGATACCCCCATCCTCATCTTAGATGAACCAACCACCGGACAGGATCATGGCGGCATCGAGCTGATTGGCAGCATTGTTAATGATTTAAGATCCCAGAGCAAGACCATTATCACCATCTCTCACGACATAGACTTTTGTGCTGAGCACTTCGAGCGAGTTGCCGTGCTCGCCAACGGGCAATTGCTATTGGAAGGACCGGCCCGCGAAGTTCTGGCTCAAGAAGACCTCCTGGCAAAAACATACGTCGAACCACCTCAATTGATCCGCCTGGCCAAACGTCTGGGGATGCAAAACATGCCCTTGAACGTGGAGGAATTCATCATGTATTATCTACACAAACCTGTGGAATATTAATTGTGAATTTCCCGCAGAACGACAATCCGCTCCGGCACCCGCCCTCTTGTTCTTGCAGTCATCGGCGTGAACCTCATCCAGCTCTAATAGCGGAGCAGAGCTGAATCCTGGGAGCTTACTGGATAAATATCTGGCGGCAAAAGAGCCAAATAATGCCTAAACCATGCATTGACCAGGGTGCTCAGCCGCTCAAGCGTATCCGGTTCATCCCAAGAATAGCTTACCTCTTTAAAGATCTCTAGTTTCTTTTCCATCCCCGGCGGCAAATCCCTTAGAGCACATTCATTAATCTTGAGGATCGACTTAACTCTACCAACGATGAGCAGCGTCGGCGCCTGCACCTGCGGCAGTGCCGCTCTGGCCAAATCGACTCGGCCTCCCAAAGAGATCACCGTTTTAATCAATCCCGGGCTACGCGCCGCAGCGACCAAAGCCGACGCCGCCCCACGCCCACATCCAAAACAACCCACCTGTAATCCGACCAGGTTCATCTGCTGAGCCGCCCATTCGGTTACGCCCCTCGCTCGCCTTGCCATCAAGTCCACATCAAAGCGCAGGTGCCGGGAGATCTTATCGATCTCGGACTCCCTTGAAGTTAACAGGTCAAACAGCAACGTTGCCACCCCTGCCTCATTTAGCTTGCGAGCAATGTACCTGTTGGTGGGATTCCGCCGGTTGCTGCCGCTCTCGTGGATGAATATTGCCAACCCCACGGCGTTTTCCGGTACACTCAGAACTCCATCCAGAACAGATTCATCCAGCCCGATCCTAACCGTGCATTCTTCCGCGCCCAGAGTCGCCGGTCTATTCATCACATTTCTCCAGGTTCATTTGCCAGTTTACTCTGCAGATCTAACCCAAACCCATGCCCCCAGGTTATCTAATGAGCTACTCAGTTCACCGATCGCCCGCTCAATCCGCTGGCGGCGCTGTTCCCAACGTTCTTCGTCGGCCTCCTTTAGCAACTGGAGCCTTAAACGCAGGATCGTGTACTTGGTGCATAGCTTATCGACCTGTTCGCCACAATCATCCATATCTACGCACCTGGCTGAGCCAATCCTGGCTCTCAAAAACGTCAATTCTGCATCAAACTTGGGAAGTTGCGCTTCGACCTGACTCAGATATTCTTCTTTCGTGGCCACAATATTCTCCCATTCTCTTGCTCGCAAGTTGCTCTTCAATCCAATTTTGATCCGATCACCTCCACAGAACCCGTTCTCAGGTCTCCCCGACCCCATGAGGCCTAGAACCAGAGCTTTCTTCCATTGGATTGCTCGATTACAAGTTGGTGCGGCTCGTGTTTACGGTGCCTTCCCCAAATACACAGATTTGAGAGCACCTGGCAACGGTCTCAGTAGTCTTAGATTAAATTTAACAGGAAATCTGAGAAGATAGAACGATGAATCGCCCTTCGATCGCCCTGTTTAAAGAGTTTGAAATTGCGCCAAGCCATTTCGCCATCTGCCCTCCTCTCTGCTTCTCCTCGATCCCCCTTGCTTTTAGGGCACCGTTACTCTGGTTTTAAGGCCAAGACCGCAGCTTTCCAGCCTGCGGCCTGCATTGCATTCCATGTTGTTTTCCGGACCCTGACTTGTCCGGATGGCAGCCACCTTAATGAAAATTATTGAAATTATTCCGTTTACATAATCATTATACACACAAGAAATAAAAAATCAAGCTGTAATCGGCTCTTTTCTGGTATTTTAATAAAACCCGTGATACCGCTTAATTCTCCGTTAGCTGCTCAAGCGATGCCTGTGCTTGCCACCCTCGAGCGTTGTTCCAGGCAACGGTCTAATCACCATGCGTGATTGTCGTCGCCGTTCCCAAGCAGCGCTCTCCGCTGCCGCACCCCGGCCTAAAAAGGTCCCCCCGCCCGGAACAACTCGTCCAGTTCCCCTTTAATATCCTTGTCCAACAGATAGTACACATTGTTTATTCTGGCGGTATCCTGGGTAAGTGTCAACAGCAGGATGTTGGCATCATTCTCGTAAATCTCCACCCAGTAGAGGTAGCCATCTCGCGGGGTTTGGCTCTTCTCCATGATGTAGCTCAAGGAATACAACAGATCGAAAAAGGCATCGATCTCTTTTTGATCCGTGACCTTCCGCATTTCACCGCTATCCCCTTTTTGAATAACCAGGTGAGTGACCCTGGTTGGGTCGCTCGCATAAAATTTTTCGAACTTTCTGGCCCTGACCGAACAGCCAGCGATGATCGTGCTGATGAACAGGAGGAGGAAAAATTTCTGCAAAATCCAGTGTCCTTTCGTTTGTCCCATTTCTCACTCAACTTTACGCTGAAAAGCAAGCCTCCATCCCCTGACCCATCCGGCGTCCATGCGTTCCATGCGTTTCTTCTTCAAATTTTCCCGCATGATCCAATTCACATCTCTGTCCGAGCTATCAAACCACTTCTCCATGTACAATTTACCCTCTGCTGGCAACGCAGCCGCCGCCACGCTCCAGCAATAGGCCAGGCCCTTTCTCAACGCCTTAAAAGCCTCATTTTTACGCTCGACTGACGTAGTTAGAGAAGCCGTGATTTCGTCCAATATCTGAAGGACCCTGCGGGCGTGCACCTGCTGCTCAAGCAGTTTCGGCTCGCACAGCGCTGCTGCGGCCGCCCTCTGCTCCCAGGGACTACCCCTGCTCCAACTCGCCATTTCCTCCAGCAGTGCAGGCATATCCACCTCGCCCCAGCGCTGTAACGCCATGCATACTGCCTCTCGCACGCGCCAGCGCGGGTCTGAAGCGTGCCTTCGCAGGATTTCAAGCACCTCTCGCTTGCCCTGTGCCAGGACTTTTCCTAATCCAACCAGGCCGCACACCGGCAAAAACACCTCCGGTGTATTGGTTGGCGCTGATATCGGATCATATCTCAGCCAGCCCACAAATAAGGTCTCAGTCCCTTCCTCAGCCACAGCCTGCACCAGCTCCAAGTTGGCTCGTACCCCTGGCAGCCTAGATTCTCGCAAGAGGAAGACTTCCCAATCTTCTTTCGGGATTTTGTTCAGTAATCGCCGATAATCATCAACTCTATCCATTTTTGACTCGCTGTTGCGCGAAATGTATGCCCTCTGTCTCCGCGAATCCTCTGCAAGGCTCACTCAAACGATTAATCTACCGGCCTCTTTCCTTTCCGCATACCACCTGACCCGCACCTTCGTCCCGATGCCGATTTCAGAAGAGATCTCGATCTCCGCGCCAATCTCCCCTGCACGCTCCCGCATGATTCCCAGACCGAGATGTTCAGATGAAACGCCATCCGGATTGAAACCTCTACCGTTATCCTCGACCAGCAGTTCCACCTCTTCCGGCTCGCCGCGCAGGCTTACCGTCACCAGGCTGGCTCCCGAATGTTTGAAGATGTTGTTCAGGCCTTCTTGTACCACCCGGTAAAGGGCGATCTTTACTTCCTGAGGGATTGCCACCTCTCCATCTAAGATCAGATTCACGGGAACCCGGGCCCGTCCGATGAATGCTTCACTCAGCTGGCGCAGCAGATCCCCTAACTCCACCTCCTCCAGGGCAGTTGGGCGAAGCTCCATTAGCAATGTGCGCATTTCCGCCAGCGCTCCTCGGGTAAGCTGGCGAAGTTCCTCCAGTCTACGCCAGCCTTCCTCGGGGTTGTGCTCGAAAAGGCGAGGCAGAACTTCCGCAATCAGGCTCGAGGAGAAAAGCGATTGGGTCACGGCGTCATGCAGCTCGCGGGCCAGTCGTTGGCGTTCCTCAATGGTCGCCGCCAACTGGGCCTGTTCATAAAGCTGGGCGTTCTTGATCGCCAGGGCCGCTCGCTGAGCCAGCGCCATGAACAGGCGCTTCTCTTCCTCGCCAAAGGCGCGTGGATCCAGGTAATCGACGTTGAATATCCCGAAGATCTGCCCGCCAATCTTGATCGGGAAGTGCATGAAGGATTGGATCCCTTCAGCATCGGTGACCACTCGCTGGACATAGGGATATTTTTCCACATCCTCGACAATGCCTGGCTGGCCGCTGAGGAAAACCCTGCCGGCAACCCCTTCCCCTGGTCTAAAGGAAATATTTGCCAGCGTCTCCTGCCGAAATCCGCGCGCTGCTCCCGGCACCAGCCTCTCCTGTTCAGCATTCCACACGAGCATCAGGCTTTTATCCGCCTGCAGGATGTCGACCGCCACATCTACCAGGGCTTGCAATACCTCGTCCAGGCGCAAACGACCCAGCACCTCTTCGTCAGCTTTATAGAGAGCGGTTAGCTCCTTGGTTCGATCGTTTACCCGCTGCTCTAACTGGTTATAGGATTCTTCGAGTTGCTTTGCCATCCGGTTGAACTGACTGGCGAGCTCCTCAATTTCGTCTCCGGTACCCGCGGAAATCGACTGGTCAAAGTTGCCGTGGGCCACCTCTTGCGCCGCGGCAGTCAGCTGCTCGACCGGCTCCATGATGCGGTCAATGCCGAAGGCAACCACGAAGATCGGAACCACCATCCCCAGCACGAGCAAAGCCACCAGGAAAGGCTGGTACTCTTGCACGCTGTTGGTTAGCGTAACCAGCTGCTCCTCGGTGATTAGCCCCCACGAGGTTCCGGGTATACCTGCGTATCCGGCAATGATGTCATTGCCCTCCAGGTCTACGTTCCGCACAGCGCCTGACTCACCGCGGATCACGCGCTGGACGACATCCCGGCCCGAAAAATCCTCGCCGATCTGGTCTGCATCTTCATGGTAAATGACCCGGCCGCTGCCATCAACAATGTAGGTGATCCCGCTTTCCCCTAACCGCTGCTTGACGATTCCGCCGTAAAAAGAACTGACCTCCCTGGCTCCCATCCGAAACATGCCGGCCAGGATCCCATTCAATTCCCCCTCGTCGCCAATGATCGGTACTGCCACGACAATCACTTCGGACTTGCCCGGACCATCCAGTACTATGTTGGAATAAGTGGGTTTCGAAGATTGCAGAATCCGTTGAAAGTACTCTCGGTCCGACCAATCCGCCCCTCGATCACCTAGCCGTTCAGGGATGCTCGCAATCACATTTCCAGCGGAGTCGAGAATAACGACGCCTCCATCAAAAACGACAAGGCGATTGCGAAATCTGAGCAGGTTAAATTGCTGTACGGGGGAGCTGGGTGCCCGGATGACCGAGCTCAATGCAACCTCTTGCAGCAGGTCGGCGTGATTTTTTATTTCCGTCGATACCTGGCTGGCCGACAAGCGGGTAAGCTCCTGGTCCCTCGCCATCACCAGGTCTTCTGCCACTCTCTGGTAAGCCGAAAAAGTGACCAATGTAACCGCAGTAAGTATGGTAATTGTGGGGATGAACGACCAGATGAGGATTTGGCCGCGCAGTCCCATGGTCAGCTTCTTAATCCTTCGCTTCATGTTGCTAGGTCACCCTCTCTTGCGCTTCCTCAACCTTCCGGCTCACCTCTTTCATAATTTCAACCGGTTCCTGGCCTAACGTGAATATTTTATCCCAAGCTGCATCGATCAGGCGTTTCGACTCAGTCATGTTTGCGAACACCTCGGCGACAACTGAATACCCCTTAATGTGACCATCGGCGAAAGCCGCGATATCGATGTCTCTCGCCTTCTCCGGAAACTCATCCCGAATGTAACCCGCCCACTCCTCCACCAGAGAGGCTCGCGCCGGCTGCAAAAAGTTGGTCTCCGCCATCGCCCGCCCATATTCCCTGCTGATCAGAAACTTCATCAATTCCCAGCACTCCCCTGGGTAACGAGTGTTCTTATAGATCCCGAACCCGTCGGTCGTCGCCAGCGTAACCCGGCGCACCGGTCCCGCCGGAAATGGCGCAACCCCGATCCGGAAATTCGCTCTCGTAAGCGCGTCCTTCAGCGCCCAGGAGCCATCCTCCGCCATTGCGACCTTACCGGTAGCAAACGCCAGTAATGGACCCATGTTTTGAACGTCCAGGGGGCTGGCCATCACCCGGTCATCCCATATGCGCGCTCGAATCCACTCCATCGCTTCCAGGGCCTCGGGTTCAGCCAACAGGCTGCGTTTGGGGTCATCCGGATGGACAAAATGACCACCCCAGCCGTTTACGTGCATTTGTATCCGGTCCCAGGAGATGTCGAGAATGCTTCCCCACTGGTCAATCTCGCCGTCGCCATCCCGGTCAACCGTCAGGCGTTTCATCGCCTCCAGGTAATCGTCGTGATCCCAGCTTCCATCAGGATAATCGACCCCATACTCATCACAATAATCCTTGTTGTAATAGAGCGCCAGCGCCCCGTGATATTTGGGCAAGCCATACTGCCGGCCATCTCGCGTGAATAGGGCCTTATATTGCACCGGGTCCCAATCATCAATCGTTTCCTCGTCCAATTCTTCTTCTACAAAGGGCCGCAAATCCAGCGTTTGATCCTCTTGCGCCAGGATGGGGAAGAAAGAACAGCAGGCCGCGAAAACATCCGGCGCCACCCCGGCCTGCATATCCACTAACAAACTCTCCTCGACGTCCACAGGATCTGGCACGTAAAACACGCGAATGTTGGCATGGGATTGGTGGAATCGTTCCAGCATTTGCTGGGCCATCGCAGGAAACCATTCCGTCCGCCAGTCCTGGTACACCAGCTGGATTTTTTTCTTTTGCTCGCTTTGAGTGACGAGGCTTCCCGAGGGAGCACAGGCGTTTAACAAAGCGCTCCCCGCCGCCAGGCCGCTAAGTTTAAGAAAATCTCGCCGCGAAACTTTCGCCAGATGCGTGTTTCGAGATTTTTTCAAATCAGTCTCTTCTAATCCATTCACTTAATAAAGCTCCTTAAACCATTGAACCTCTCTTCCAACCTTCCATTCTTACAATCTTCCATTCTTCATATTCGTACAATCAGCTCGCCACGTTGAAATACTTTAATCCCAAACCACAGGATTACCGCATCCACCGCCCAGATCACCAACCCCAGGAGCGCCACCAGGCCGGCGCTGAAATACATCACGCCTGTAGCCTGCCCAATGACTAAGACAACGATCGGTATCACAATTGCCCCGCCTAGCTGGTAAGCCTCCTGGAAGCCGCTCACCCGGCTCGAGACCAGCACCATCGTTCCCAAGCCCAGGCCGGCCACCGCCGGAGCTACCCAGATTACGAGCAGGATCCACATCAGGTTGGGAAAGAATATTCTGCCCATAACCGGCCAGGCAGCTAAATTGGCCACAATCGCATACAAGACAAAACCTCCTAAAGCCACGCCCATCGCTGGCAGCCAGGCTGAAAGGACCTTGGCGAAGAACAGCTCCTGGTCGCTTGTCGGAGTATATAACAGCGCCTCCAGCGTTTTGCGCTCTTTTTCTCCGGCGAAACTGTCCGCTGCAATCACGCTGGCAACCATCAACGGCACAATCAGGTACATCGGCGCCAGTACGTAGACCAACATCAGGATAATGATTTGCTGGACCTCATCATATCCGGCCAGCTGCGCTTGCAGACCGGCAGGCATCCGAGCAATGAAGCTGCCGATGTCGGACAAGTTTGCTCCCGGAATATTGACAACCCCTGGAGCCAGGCTAGCCAGAGCCGGTAGCGCCACGAAAATGACTACCGGGACGATAATCAGCGGCATCAAGATTCCCTTGCTTCCCAGGACCACTTTCAAATCCTTGCGGATGACGGCAGAGATCGCGCGCCTGTTCATGCCGGGACCTCCCTTCTGCCATGCAGGGCGAAATACACGTCCTCCAGCGATGGCTCCTGCGGAGTGACCTCGTAGATGCGTACGCCCGCAGCTACCAAACCGGCGATTAGATCAGGGATGATTTCGCGATCAGCGCCCTGCAGGATGAGCCCGTCATTTTCCTGAGATATCTTGTCTGCCCCAAACCCCGATTGCAGCGTTGACACGGCCGCATCCCGACTTTCCGGCGCTACCTCCAGCCGCAGCCGCTGACCGTGCACCATCTTGCGCGCCAGGTCGGCAGGGGTGCCCAGGGCGATCAGCCGGCCCTTTTCCAACACCGCGACCCGGTCGCACAGGCTTTGTGCTTCAATCAGGTTATGGGTGCATAGAAAGACGGTTCGACCTTCTTCGCTCATCTGGTGAATCATTCGGTGCACCTGCCGGGTCGTCACCGGGTCCAGCCCGGAGGTCGGCTCGTCCAGGAAGATGATCTCCGGCTCGTGGAGCAACGCGCGCGCCAGGGCCAAGCGCTGCTTCATGCCCCTGCTATACTCGCCAACTTTATCATCTGCCCGTTCGGTCAATTCGAAGAGGTCGAGATACTTAGCCACCCGCTTTGAAACGCTTTCCTCCGGCACGCCATAAAGATCTGCGTATATGCTGAGGTTATCCCTTCCGGTCAGCCGCTCATCCAGGGAGGGTGTTTCGGTTAAAACCCCGGTGCGCCGGCGCAAAGCCGGACCATCCGATTGTGGAGACAAATCCAGCACCTCTGCTGCCCCTTCCGTGGGCTCCAGCACACCGTTGAGGAGCCGAACCGTAGTGGTCTTACCCGCGCCGTTGTGCCCCAAGAACCCAAAAACTTCCCCGGAATAAACCTGCAGGGATAAATGATCCACCGCCAGGGTGTCGCCGAAACGGCGCGTAAGTTCTCTTGTCAAAATCGCTGTTCTATTTGTCACGACCCATCCACCGCCTCCTGTAGCATGTGCTCCAAAAAGACGCCCTCTCCAAAAGCTTGAAATTTCCATTCCGGCGCCAGCCAGTCCAGAAGAACCGCCTGGGCCATACCGGTATAATAAAAACGGATTTCACCTCTATTATTGGTCATGCGTTTCAATTCCTGGAATTGTAGCCGCCAAAACCGTTCTCGAGAAGCGTAATCGTGAAAGTCGGGATCCTCGGCCAAGGCCGCGCTCACGATATAACCTGGTTCCGTCGCCGCCATCCGGGTGATAGAAAGCTCGGCATATTTGGCCAGCCCTTCCAACCACTCCCTTTGAAGCTCATATTCCACCAGCTCTGGGTCGAGCCCGTCCATCGCTCGCCGCTCAACGCGCTTTTCCAAAAATCGCCGGGCTAAATCCTTGGCCGCATCTCTGGACTTGACCTGGCCAGCCTTCGCAAGGATTTCCATCTCTGCCTGCCAGGCATCCTCCACGTGCTCGTCCCCCCATGGATAATTAACCTCCGATCCAGCCGCGTTTTCGGCTTTCGCGAATCTTTCATAGGCCGTAGAGCCCTGGTAGCTGTGGAAGGCTTCGTGAACCAGGCCGGCAATATAGGCCTCGCTGTCTCCGCCCAGCGGCTTCCACATCAAGCGGTATGGGAAAATCGCCCGCACAATTGATGGTAGTTCGCCGCCGAATCCGTCTACAAACCGAATGAAGGAATACTCCTTGGTCTGCAAGGTAGCCGCCCAGCGCTCGCCCACTCGCACAGTGAAGTTTTCCGGCGTCTTAGCCGCATCGGTTAATTGCTGCCGGTAATAGGGCTGGCCCATAAAATCATCCTGTGGAACAAGCTCCCAGGCTCCCCCACGCACTTCTTGCCGAGGTTCCATGACCCATCCTGCTGGAGGCTCCGGGTAGCCCACCAGGAATGCGAATCCCTCGTTATGGACGATGATGGGGATATCCGCTTCTCCCCACCCAGGCCAGACCTCGCCACCTAAAGACTTCCTCAGGTGAGTCGCTTCGGCGAGCCTGGCTTTGTCGAGGTCACTGAGACGTTCGGTAACGCTGGATTCGCTCGGTAGCGTCAGGTTGCTCAAGAAGGAGGCGCTCAGCGCCAGAAGACAAATGGCTGCCACCCCTGAAAATCCGATTAAGATAAATCTCCAGATTCGCTGCATACTTGCCACCTTTGCGGTTCCGCTGGCGCTTGCTCTAATTGCGCTTGTTCTCCAGCAGCAACCCTCGCAGGGCGATCAGCACCTTTTCCGGTGGATCCCCTTTGCTCACAAACGCATCCACACCAGCGTTTAAAGCAGCCTGCCGGGCGCCTGGCCGCCCGCTTAATCCGATCACGTAAGAATCGGGACAGCTCTTCCTTAACATCTCCAGAAGTTTATCCACCTTGATCCCCGGCAGTTCCCAATCAAAAAGGATAAAATCCGGGCTGCTTCCGCAGACTTCTTCCAGGAGCGTATCACTGTTATCCACTTCGCCTGTGACGTCCAGATCCAACTCTTTTTCCAACAACAATCTGAGAGCAGAGCGGACATTGTAATCATCATCGGCAAGAATAGCTCGCATACCGATACTCCTATGCCTTGCGGCGCTTCCAATTTCTAATCGCAAAAATGCTAACACTAGTTTAACGGTTTGTCTTCCTGCTCACATCTGCCAGTTGGTGAGTATCTGACCTGGTCAGTTGACCAGTTATTCTACTTCCCTCTTACGCTTCAGGCATTACGCCTTCACGCCTCACGTTTCACTCTTTCGATTAAAAAACACCCACCCGGCGGTGAACCGCCAGGCGGGTAATCTTCTCTCGACTCAATCGAAATTGTCTTTGCCGTTGTCAACTGACCAGTTCTTTTTGCAGCGCCATCGCCACCGCTTCCGTTCGGCTACATGCTCCCAACTTCGAGAGAATGCTGCTAACGTGGAACTTGACCGTCGACTTGCTCACCACCAGGCGCTCGGCGATCTCTGGGTTGCTTAGCCCCTCGACCATGAGTACCAGCACCTCCTTCTCTCGCACGGTCAGGTCGTAGCGCGTGGGTTCAGCTCGCCTGCTCGCCTGGATCAGCGCCTGAGCGGCTTCCGGCGCCAGCGTCGGTCTCCCTATGTGCGCAGACCGGATGGCGTCTGCCAGCTCCTCAGCCGCTACATTTTTCAGCAAGTAGCCGATGGCACCCGCTTCCATGACCCCCTCCACCAGCTCTTGTTCCTTAAAACTCGTCAGCGCAATCACCTGGATGTCCGGGCACTTCTCTCGGATGGCTTTGGTAGCCTTTGCGCCGTCCATGCCCGGCATAACCAGATCCATTAACACAACGTCTGGTTTTATCCGGTCGCACAGGCGCACCGCCTCCTCCCCGCTGCTCGCCTCCCCGACGAATTCCAAATCGTCGTACACCATCAAGAAAGTGCTCAATCCGCTACGCACCACCGCGTGGTCGTCGACGATCATGACCCCGATATGTTTTTCATCTCTCATTCCAACAACTCCTCCAGAATTCACTCCACAAAAACTTACATTCTGTCAGTTTATATTTGTATCGCAATTTAATCGAATTAACCAGGGACATGTATTCTATATTTTATATGATGATTGTCCCTTTTACTTCTCTACGGCCCTGGGTTAAATGATCTTGCCCTCTTCCAATTGCAGGCTAAACCGGTTAGAATTGACCTCCACGCCCTTTCCCCAACATTACCCTCAATGCCAGCAATAGCCATATCTTGGGAAGGACTTTTATGGATGAGAGTCACTCTTCGCGCGCCTGCCGCTGATGAAATTTAAATAATTAATCCCTCAACGGGCAGGGCCGGGCGGGTCTTCGCCTTGATTGGCAATGGTTCGGAGCCATTAAGGGTGGCTGTTTTCGAAGGTTATGCGCCTGCACAGACCCGCCCCTACGGTTGCGGCAATATTTATTTAAGGATCATAAACTGCCGACTGGTACCAAAGATTTAATAGAACGAAAATGGAGGTTTAGCTCATGCGAATTTTGGACCTGCTCGAACCACTCGCTCATTCCCCCAAGCGTCCGGTCAAGCCATCCCGCCTGTTCGTCCGCGTCGGCGTGCTCCTTGCCCTGGTTATTCTTCCGGCGGTTGGGATTCTGTCTGCCAGCGCCGTCGGCGATCAATCCACCACGCTCTATCTTCCTATCATCAACGGCGAACCGGAGTCAGCGCAGCCCCCATCCCCACCACCTGGCGGCCCTGTTGTCGCCACCGCAGAGACCGATCCCGTCCCTTCCTCTGGCGACGCCGCCGATGACCCTGCCATCTGGATCCATCCCACCGATCCGGCCCTCAGCCTGGTCATCGGCACCGACAAGGACAGCGGACTCGGTGTATACGACCTCTCCGGGAACGAGCTTCAGTTCCTCCCGGATGGCGAGCTCAATAACGTCGACCTGCGCTACGGCTTCCCCCTGGGAGATCAGCCCGTCGACCTGGTCACCGCCGGTGATCGCGCCAGTGATACCGTCGCCGTCTACAGCATCAACCCCCAGAATCGTACGCTGGAAAGCGTAGACTCTTTCTCCGTTGGCATCGGCATCTACGGCTCTTGCATGTATCGTAGCCCGCTTGATGGCCGGTACTTTGTCTTTGTCACCTCCGAAGGCGGCGAGGTCGAACAGTGGCAGGTTTCCGATAATGGCGCCAGCGGCATAGCGGCCAACCTGGTGCGCGCCTTTGATGTCGGCTCTCAATCCGAGGGCTGCGTCGCCGACGACGAGACCCGCTATTTCTACGTCGCCGAGGAAGCCGAAGGAATCTGGAAGTATGGCGCTGAACCGGGCGCGGGCTCCGCCCGCAGCCTGGTCGACTCCACCGGATCAGGCGGTCATCTGGAGGCCGACGTCGAGGGTCTCGCCATCTACTATGCATCCGGCGGCGAAGGCTACCTGCTGGCCTCCAGCCAGGGAAGCGATGAGTTCGTCGTCTATGACCGCCAGGGCGACAATCCTTACGTGATGACCTTTGAAATCGTCGCCGGTAACGGCATCGACCAGGTCACTGGCACTGACGGTATCGAGGTCTCCAGCGCTCCCCTGGACCCCCTCTTCCCCCAGGGTCTCTTCGTCGCCCAGGACACCAACAACGACGACGGAAACCAGAACTTCAAGCTGGTCCCCTGGGAGATTATCTCCTACTCTGTCACTCCTCCCTTGCTCATCGATACCACTTACGATCCCCGTAGCGAAGAATACAGACTGCCACCGGAATAAAACCTTCGTGCCCTTCTCCTAAATCCCCTGATCTTAGTGTCAAAAAGATTCGACCCCAATTAATAGATCGTGGGCGGGTCCACTGGCGCCCGCCCACGCCCGCTGTCCGGTGCCCCCCGCGTACTGGCCTCCCTGCCTGCTTCCCAACGCGTCAACCCGGACGGCCCGCTATTCAATTAAGCTGCTCTGCGCCGCGTATCCCGCAGGCATCGCCCGCCAATCGGCCACAAGAGGCGTCTACATAAAATTACGCCCATCTTCGGTTTAACCATACAATAATCAAGGAATAACAATTACCTACCGGCTGCTAACATCAATGTTCATTTTGGCTTTTTGGAGCCCGGTTGTCTCGAGACGAAGAGACTCAGGCAAAACATCCCCGCCAATTGAAATTCCTTCGCATTTATACTCCA
>DATCIL010000569.1:0-5218 GCA_036507795.1 Anaerolineales bacterium
CTCCCAGTGGTGGGGTGGACGCAGGATGCCCTTTTCACCAAGTTGTGGTTCGACCGTAATGGAATATACATGCCAATGGTAGTCGTATGCGTACGACCAGTCGTTTTTATAGGACCCAACGTCAACAAAATATTCGCCTCCGTTGAGGTCCAGTCTCTCGATCTTGAGCGCCACGCTACCGCGGCCGCGCAGCTCAGTGAGTTGGAGTGCCGCTGATGCAGTACTGGTATCGTAGCAGACCAGCCCATCCGCTCGGGTGATGGTAACGCCGAAAATCGGCGCAGGGATCTTTTGTGGGTTGTTAAAGTGCAATTCAACGCGCAGCGCATCGCCGCTATCCAGGCTGGTGACCGCATTGCCGTTCACGTCCAATAGCCGGACGTCCTGGATTTCAATCTCCAGCGAGCCAAAGCGGTTCTCGTTGACGCGCAGCTCCGCGCCTTCGGGCAGTTGATAAGCGGGCCAGCTCGAGGGGGTGCGTCGCTGGGTTTCCGCCTGCATCTCCTGGACGTACTGCTGCACGACCAACTTTGCGGGACCCTGAGCCCGCACTTGCCCGGCGTCGATCCATAAGACCTCGTCGCACAACTCGCCCACCAATGAGGTGTCATGAGACACCAGAAGGATAGCGCAGCCGCCGCGCTTAAAGGCTTCAATTCGATCCAGGCATTTTTGCTGGAAGGCCATATCGCCCACTGCCAGCACTTCGTCGATGAGCAGAATATCTGGATCGGTGTGCACGGCGACAGAGAAGGCCAGCCGCATGCGCATCCCCGTGCTGTAGGTGCGGAATGGGCTTTCGATAAAATCGCCCAGTTCGGAAAATCCAACGATGGAGTCGAAGCGCCGGGCAACCTCCTGCCGGGTGAGCCCGGAGATCACTCCGTTAATAAAAATATTCTCCCGTCCCGTCAGGTCGGGATGGAAGCCGGCCCCCAGGTCGATAAGCGCGCCAATCTTTCCCTGAGTAAAAATTTTTCCTTGGCTCGGCCGGCCAACACCACCGACCAGCCACAGCAACGTGGACTTGCCCGCCCCATTGCGCCCAATCAATCCCGTCATCTTGCCGGCGAGCACACGAAAGCTCACATCCTTCAGCGCCCAAAAATATTCCTCCGCCTTCAGTCCGCGGAACCCGCGCAGTACCGCCTCCTGCAGCGTCCAGGGGCGGTCCCCCGAATGGCGGCGAAAGCGTTTTCCCAGACCTTCAACGATGATCGAATCGCTCACCTATAGTTCCTCCGCAAACTGCGCGCTGGCTCTCACAAATATCCGGTAGCTCACCAACAGCAGCCCGGCGGAAATCAGGCTTAGCGCCAGCAGTCCCTGCCATCCAGGCATCTGCCCCTGAAGCAGAATTTGCCGGTATGCATCGATCAGCATCGCCATTGGATTCAGCCGGTAAATCACCCGGAAACGTTCAGGGATGGCGCTGGTGTCATAAAACACCGGCGACAGGTAAAAACCGAGGAGCAGTACAATTCCCAGCAGATACTGCGTATCGCGAAAGGTCACATGCAGGGTGGCGACGAAGTATGAAAGGCTGAGCGTGAACAAAAATTGCACGGCGAAGATGGCCGGCAGCGCCGCACCGCTGGCTTGCAGCGAGAACCCATTGATCCACAGAAAAACCAGCAGTATCGGCAGCGCCAATAAATAATGAATGAAGTTGGTTGCCACTGTAACGACCGGCAGGATCATTGCGGAAAATCCTGGTCTGCGGATCAGTTCCCGGTTGTCCACGATTGCCCCGGTCGCGGCGTAAAGCGAGGTCTGAAACCAGTTCCACGCCAGTAGTCCGGTGAAGAGGAAAGAAGCGTAATTTTCTATGTCCAGCGGCAGCACCAGGCTGAAGATCAGGCTGAACACCAGCAACTGGGCAAGCGGGTTTAACAGCGACCAGGCAATGCCCAGCAGCGAGCGTTTATAGCGCAGCTTCATGTCGCGCCCGATCAGCTCGCGCAGCAGATCGATCAGGTAGAGCAACTGAGGATAGGCAGCGGGTCTATTCATCAAGTTTCAACGCTCAGTCAATCCGGTAGAGGGCAAAGCGACGATCTTCATACAGGGCCTCAAAAACGGCTGTAGCCTGGAGATTTTCTCTGAGCATGGTTGCCCCAGGATCGACCCCGCCAAGCGCCCGTTTATCGAAGAGGACGTACTCGATGCCAATTTGGCGCAGATGCTCAACGGCTCCCCTGCCATTTCCGGCCGTTGCCTTCTGGAGGATGGAACCGCCAAGCGGCGAGTGGCTCCAGATGCGCCCCCGTTCGCTGTAAAAGTGGTCGCCATCGCTGAAGGTCAAGACCAGCGCATCCGCCGGAAGATTGTGGTTTATGTATTGCCAGGCCCGGTAGGAAGGGATTCTGCGTTCCAGATAGCTTTCCTGGTATTCCGCTCCGACCACAACGCTCACGGGCAATTCGTGGATCACATGCGTTAGCCAGCCTTCCGAATTTGACCGGTCTGATTCATGCAGGGATGTAAAAGGGGGCAAATTCAATAACAACAGGGCGGTTATCACGCCCGGGCCAATTGCCTTCTGCCAGGAAAACTGGGTGAAGTTGTTCATCAAGGCTTCGAAGGCCAGCGCAGCCAGGACCGCCAGGATAGGCGTAATTGCGACCAAAAAACGCATCTGGAAGCTGCTCACCGGTGAGGCCCACAAGGCGATATAGCCGGCCACAAACGCCAGCAGCCAGGAAACAGGCGCGGTTCGAAACGGCTGCCAAATGAATCCGGGCATTAAGAGGAGAAAGATGGGTCCAAGGCTGCCTCCAAACCGGGCCGCATGGAGGGTCATATTCCAGGGCAGCAGCAAAAGGTTTAAGGGTGTCCGCGGGTAGCCAAAGCGGTTCTTAAATGCAGCCAGGCCCTGCTCGGTTATTTCATTCCACCGTTGAGCGGGAAGGGCTCCGAAAATAGGGTAGAGGTCGGGGAAGACTGGATTGCCGGCTGCCAACCAGCTGCGAATATACCAGGGGAGGGGAATAAGCAAGCTGATGCCGGCGAAGAGGGCAGCTGGCATTAATGACTTTCGCCAGGAGCGTTCGTCCGACCAAAGAATCCCGGCCAATCCGATGCTTGCCAGGACGAAAACCAGAAGCGCCAGGTGTTTCGTGGCCAACGCGAAGCCCAGGTTCAGCCCCGCCAACGCCAGCCACTGCCACCTCCGGCCGGAGATGTAACGCAACAATGCGTAGATGACCAGGCCAACGTGGAAGGCAAGAGCCAGGTCGATATAAGCGGTTGTAGCTTCCCACAGCACGGTGGGAATAGTCAGGAATATGGCCACCGCCAGCCAGCCAGAAGCCCTGGGCACAAACCGCCGGGTGAGCTGGTAAACCAACAGGGCAGTCAGGGGATAAGCTGCGAAATGTAAAAGTTTGGCTGCCCCAGAGTTTCCAAGAACCATGGCAGTCCCAAAAAGCAGTTCCCACGTGAGCGGATAGAGAGCAATATATTCATTGACCAGGTCCACCGGCGACCCGCTTTCGAGCCACAATTTTGGCAGCCAAAGATGGTAGCGCAGCGCATCGAACTCGGTCTCGGGCGCCAGAGCTCCGGCAATGGCGGTCAGGATCGCCAGAATGCTGATCGTTTGCCAGATGCGGTTCCAGAAAGACCCGGCGGCTGATTTTCTAACGCCCGGCTTATATAGAGGGGAATTTTGACCGGAGAATGTATTGTAGACAAGAGAAAGTGTTCCCCCTGCAATGATCACGGCTACCAGCAGCCGAAGAGTGGCTGGCCGGTATTGAGAAATTGCTGCCAGTGCCAGGCATAGATATGAAATGGCTCCCAGGCCTATCGAAATGCGGTAGAGAAAAGCCTCGCGCCAATCCTCGAAAGGGCTCGGCACGAGCCGCAGGAGCAAGCTCCCAACCACCCCGGCGCATAGTAAGATGACGCCGGCTCCCCAGAAGGCAAGTAGATTGCGCTGCATAGCCTCCGCGAAGGCGGGCAGATTGATAACCAATTCCCTGGATTCCAATAGATGCCCTAGTGGCGTCAGCGCGCTAAGCAGCGAAGCATTGCTTCGCACCCATTGCTCAGGGCCAAGGTTGAGCAGAGTCCAGATTTGCCCGAAGTAGCCAGCCAGGACGACCATGGCAAAGACGAACCACAGGGAGAGTCCGAGAGGTTTCTTGGAGAGGCTAAACACGACCTCTTGCCTCTTGCAGCTTCCGGGTTTTCAGGATTTCGCTGCACAATTCCGACAATCGCTCAGCGGCGTCCGGATGGGCAAAGTCCGGGTCTTTTGCCAGCGCATTTAACAGGGGGGCCTGTAAATCCCTTACAAGAATGGATCGCAGATGCGCCCCGCGTAATTTTTCGGCCCCTGGTTGGTGGCGTATAAAACCCACCGGGCTCCGGTTCAGGCGGACGCTTATCTCGTCCGGCCGGTAGGCGTCCAGCATGGCCTCGGCAGCAGCGATCCCTTCTGCCAGGTCGATTTTCAACAGCAGCCGAGGCCGGCCCGTGCGGCAGCGTTCTGCAAGGAAATCCCTGGTCGCTCTCAAAGTGGACAAACTTTCGGATACGCCGCGCCAATACCAATATCCCATCAGCCCGTACAGCAGGCGCTGCCACATCGCATACCAGCGAATTTTTTCAAGAAAAGGTAGCCATTTCATAAAATAATTCGCCATGGGATCGCCGGTTGCAGGCCAGGCAAATGCCAGCAACTTCAGAATCCGACTGGGCAGCAGTGAATGCTGATGCAGGCGCGCCATGAGCAGCGTAGGGCGCAGGTCAGGATACTGTTGGCCGATCTGTACATCTGCAACCCCTTCCTCATACTTCCGCTGTAGCACGCGCTGCAGATCGCTCTTCTCGTGGTGATAACCCGCAGCCTGTGGGACGAATCCAAACCTTGCGCCGGCGCCCAGCAGGCGAATGCCCAATTCAAAATCCTCGTGGCAGCGGTATTCAACATCAAAACCCCCCACATACTGGAAGAAGTCTTTACTCAGCGAGAAATTGCCGCTCACCAGGTCCGTGTACTGGAAGCGATGTCCCGGTTCGCTCATCCTTTGAAATATCGTTTCCCACCAGTGGCGTAGTTCGGCCTTGAAATACCCCTGCTGTTTTTTAAGCAGCGGCGGCAGGTAACCTATCGCTACCTGGCGTTGGTCACCCAGGTGAGGGCTCATCAGGGAGGTCTGATGAGCGTCCTGATGGGCGTTCAGGTGGGCTTCCACAAACCCGGGCAGCG
>DATCIL010000570.1:0-2385 GCA_036507795.1 Anaerolineales bacterium
GTCCGGCGCATCGATCTGTAGCAGGAAACCAGACTCGGCGATGGTCGCATACTCGGTGCGCAGGGCCGCGGCGAGGGCATTCACATAATCTTCGAGATCATCGTAGTAATCGTTTTGCATGGCGGCGGCGATAATGCCGGGGGAAGGGGAAGAGATGAAAGCCTCGCTGAACCTGCCCTGCGTCTCTGCGAGCAGAACTTGCAGCTGCCGGCATTCCCCCTGGATCGGCGCCGCGTTCACATAGCTGACTTCGGCGATCGCCTTCGGCGCCTTGAGCAGGTCTACCCGTTCCTCCGTGGCCAGCGCCTGGCGGCGGCGCTCCAGGCTGCCCGGGTAGCGGGTCAGGTCCGCCATGATCGGGCGGGTGCTGATCCCGCCAAACCCGGTCATGCGGTGCTGGACATAGGTGAAAAAACTTTCCCGTCCTAGCTCGCCGTTATTCACGATATCCAGCCCGGCCTCGATCTGCCTGGCGATGATGGCGCGGGTGGCCTGCTCGACGCTCTGCGCCAGCGTGGTCTCGTCGACCGGCTTACCGGAATAGCCGGCGGTGAGCAGGGCGATCAACGACTTTGGCCGCGGCAGGCTGCCCGCATGCGTGGTCAGGATCCTGTCTGTGCTGCTTTGCATGAGTACCTCCTTGTCAGCTCGACCATCCAGAGAACCTCGCGCTACTCCATCTGCTGCGGCGCCTCCCCTCCCTGTCAATTGGGATCTTGCGCTCCTTGCAATCTGGAGGCATTCTCTGCAGCGCAGGAATCCCTCATGACGGGTTCACAACAATTAAGCCCAACTTTTGTTCAAATGGGCCAAAATCGCTGTCGTTGTGCAGGAGGGCGAAACCATTTTCAAGGCAAAATGTAGCGATTAGGCAATCGATTGTTTTTCGAATCGTAAATCCTTGTGAACGGAGCAACCTGAAATTCTGAGCGGCATGGATTGCAAAGTTGACACCCCCTATTGGAAATATCTCAAAATTCAGTAGCTCCTTTTGGACATCAAGGAACTGCTTCTCGTTTCGGATACCCTGTAGAACTTCGCAGAGAATAAGGTCGGTCAGACCAAACCGTTGCTGGTTTAATTCATGATCAAGCCATGAAACCTGCGGCGTTTCGTAACCCCTGAAGTAATCAATCCAGACTGTCGTATCTATGATGACCATTCGCTACCCAAGGCTCTGCCAGTACGCGTTTCGTCCAGGTTGCCTTCCCATTTAACCTTTCCTTTTAGTCTGCGAATACCCGTTTGCTTTTTGACTTTAATTAATAATTGAAGGGCTTCTTCTACAACAGCTCGCTTGGTGGGAAGGCCGGTAACCTTAAGTGCTTCGTCCATAAGTTGATCATCAATGACAATATTTGTGCGCATATTTGCCTCGAGAAAGTAATCAGGAGTTCAAGTTATCAGAAAATGTGTATTCCACATTGATATTATACACAAGATGAGGTTTTCGTGACAGCCTTGAGTTTCGCCCCTTGCTCCTCCCCCGAAACCTCCAACCCCTAACCCTCTTCTAACCTGCCTCCTGCAACCTGCAATCCGCCCCATGTAATACGCAGCATCCATTCCACTTAAACGCGGTATAATCTTACTGAATTTCTGCAGTCGCAGATTTACGGTAAGGAGTACACAAATGGATCTTGTGATACAGGTACGTAACCGTGGAGTGATCACTCTGCCCGCCGAACTAAGAGAAAAGTATGGGATCGATAGGGGCGACATTTTCCGCCTGGTCGACCTGGACGGCGTGTTTGTCCTCACCCCCATGGTGCCCATGGTTCCAGAGCTGGCGCGCGAGATCGAACAAGCGCGCCTTGAAGCCGGTTTGAGCATCGAGGAATTGCTGCAGGGTATACGCGAGCAGCGCCAGCGCTACCACCACGAGAAGTATGGATCCGAATGAGCCAGCCAAGCCCCGCGTCTTTATAGACGCTGACGTGCTCATTGCCGGCGCCGCTTCTCCTAATGAACACAGCGCCAGCAACCTGGTTCTGCGCATGGGGGAACTCAAATTGATCGAATCCATAACCTCAGCCCAGGTGATTACCGAAGCCGAGCGAAATATTATTGATAAGATGCCCAAAGCGCTGCCGGCATTCCAGTTACTGGTCAGCCACAGCTTGAAAGTGGTCGGCGATCCCCATCCAGCCGAGCTGGACGACTGTGCTGGATTAGCCAATCCAGAGGATCTGCCTATCTTAGTCGCCGCGATAAGGGAGGGTTGCGGACTCCTGGTTACTTTCAATGTCCGGCATTATCAACCTGGACACCCTTCGATAACTGTCTTGAAGCCCGGCGACCTGGTTTTGCGAATTCGCTACCTGCTGGCGCACTTGTCCGATGAACCAGGATAAAACCGGAATAATGCCTTAGAATGGATCGCGC
>DATCIL010000571.1:0-4674 GCA_036507795.1 Anaerolineales bacterium
AGTGCAGCCCCTGCCCTGCGGGCTCGGGCCAGGCAATCAAGGATTCCTGCGATCCGTAAACATCTCATATAAGGTGATGCCTTTATAGATCCGTAATTTTACGGCCAGGTAAGATCTTCCCGGAAAACCCTTTTCGTCGATGGACGCGCCGATTTCTGCGTAACTTTCTCCGGCGAGTCTCCTCTCAATAAGCCTTATCGTTGACTCATCGACACCAGCTTCAATCATTTTCTCCTTTTCAAGTTCACCACTCTTGCTCAACAGACCTATCGCCGATAATTTTGTTTTTAGTTTATCGATGCTTTTCTTATAACCTTTCACCATAATTAATCTCAGAGATACGACTTTCATGGAATCCAACTCACCGTTCCAATCATGACGTCATTCGACAGTTGGATAAGGCCGCTGCCATCGATATTCATGACATACAGACCGCTGGCGCCGATAAATGCCAGCTGGCTGCCCTCCGGAGACAGGTCGCCATTGAGATTTACCTCGTTCAAGTTCGTCAGGCGCTGTGGAACACCCCCACTGAGCGGAGCACGGTACCAGTCCGAAGGCACGCTGTGTGCGGAGACAACATCTACACCGAAGAGTTTCTCCAGCCAGGAGCTGGCCGGCGCTGGCTGAAGGTTCACCATGCTGAAAATCAGCTGGTTGCCATCCATCGTAAACAGATGCGCGTCAACCGGTGGATTGGCGCCTGGCTGCAGGACAGGCATCCGCTCACTACCGTCAGGGTTTGCCAGGTATAGATCGTTGGTAAAGGTACCCGGCTCCGCGTACAGGTAAGCCAGTTTAGCGCCATCCGGCGAGATGTCTGGCCAGAGCGCGTGCTCGACGATCGTTTCCGTCTCTCCACGAAGGGTAGCTTTTTCGATATCGTTCTGGTAAGCTGGGATCTCGCTGTTTGGGTCGACGCGGAATAAGTGCGTGAAGTAGACGGATTGGCCATCAGCAGTCCAGTCCGAAAAAAAGAAAGCTTCCTGAGGATCGCTGCGGGTGAGGAACGGTTGAGGCTGGCTGGAGCCGTCATAAGGCAAGAGGTACAGATCGGAGTAACCGAACTGGGTCTCATTGCCGGGAGGCGGGGGCGCATAAGTCAATAAGATTTGTTGATTATCGGGGGATACTAACGCTTCGGATAACCAGCTGTTCTCAGGCGTTTGAAATAGCGTCCTGACTTCACCCGATTTCAGGTTCAGTTCAATCAACCTGTTCCCATTTGGATTGTGTAGGATCAGCACCAGCCGCCCGTCCAATCCATGTTGGGCAATATCCGGCATAATTTCCGGTGCAGCCTCAGTGGATTTTGGAATTGTAGTGATCGACGGAGGGGCTAACGTTATCGTCGCTGAAGCAGGCGCCTGAGTACGGGTAAATGAGCAGGCAACCAGGCTGAAAACGATAAGCGTCGAAAGGAAGATTTTGATCCTGTTCATTGGTGTGTTCGCTACCTTTCACCAAAAGTACGGATATAGTTGACCAGGTCCCAACGCTGAACATCGCTGAGCTGCTCGCCGAAAGCAGGCATGACAGAACCGGGATAGCCATTCGTGATCCATTCGAAGAGCTGGCCATCGGGGTGCACTCCCGGTGCGGTATGGATGCTCAGGTCAGCCGGTGGAGGGTGAAGGGCAAGACCGGCCGGACCATCCCCTTTGCCTTGAGGGCCGTGACAGGGCAGGCAGTTCTGTTCGTATAAGTTCTTTCCAGATGTCCTGGAGCGATTCGATGCAGGTACTGGGTTGGCTAAGGCCGCCGCGAAGGGGTTGGGTTGAATCAGAACGGAGAACACGTGACGGATATCGTCCACGCCCGGCTGGCGCAGGATCACCTCAACCTGCCAGTTCCCGGCGATGGTCAGGTAACTTCCCTTGACCGTATACCTGGAGCTACCGCTTGGAATGGCTTCCACCTGAGTTATTCCCAGGTCGACGTCGACCGGTTGAAAACGCAGGAGGATCTGGTGTTGATGCTCATGATCTCCTGAAGGTAGACCATACACGTCTACAGCGATCTCGTTTTCACCGGCTCTGGCAGGCGCTATCCACAGCTCTAAATTTGTTCCCCGATCTTTGTATTCGCCAATGAAACCCATGCGCTGCCGGGCTTGAACGGCCTCAAAAGCCGGAGAAACGCCAGTCATCAAGCCAGCCATCACCAGGACGAGGAAACCGATCGCCAGTTCGGTGCGAATGGTATTTCTCAACCACCGGGTGGCCTTTTCCCTGGATTTTTTCAGACGAGGTGAGAGCACCAGGAGGTTAACCGCCCCAAGTCCAACGATAATGGCAAATAACGCAGATTTCACCGCGATAGCTATCCCATAGGTGGTAGAGGTCAGGGCTTGAATGGTGCGAACATGGATAAAGGCGCTGGATAATCCGCTGATCGCCAGTGTTGCAACGCAGGTCAGCGCCAATCGTGAGAACTTTGGCACCAAAAAATGTGGTGGAAGTTCCGTCTGGCGGAGCAGCAGGAACAACGGCAACAAGCCTCCCAACCAGGTCGCCATCGCCGTGATGTGAAGCCAGTCGATGGCGACCGCTAGAGGATTGTCCAGGGCTGCCGCATGGCTTTGCAGGCTGAAAGTGAGCAGAACGATGAGCATGACAATAGCTGCCGTCCACCAGGGTTTGGCGGGACCCGCGCCTGGGTTAGAAAGCCGCTGCGCCAGGTAGGCCAAGAATCCCAGGAGAACCATGCGCAGCCAGAAGACCCAGCCGCTGAGCGGCTCGAGCAGCTCTGCCAGCGCCTGGACGTAAGATATTTGAAAGGCTCCCTGGCTCGCTTCCCAGGCCTGAAACATCAGGAAGCCCAGAGAGAGGGCAGCCAGGCTGGCGGTGCCGAGCCGGGCAAGCTGGCGCAGGCGGCGTGCCGCGAACCGGTCGCTCGTGGGATCCGGCGAATCCCAGGCACGGTATGCCGGACGCCAAACCAGCCATCCGAACAGGAAGCTTCCTGCGGTCGTTGCCGCAGCGAAATAACTGAGCCAGCGGATCAGCGTATCGACCAGCGGTGGTCTGGCGTTTGTGGGATCCTGGACTCCCGCAGGGGGCAGCAGCGAGGCGTTCGAGGCCGCCTCGCCGATGGAGAAAGTGACGACCCCACTCGTAATGTGACCGTCTACCGCCGAGCGCGCCTGCCAGATGACGTTGTAGGCTCCTGTGGTGAGCACTGGCAGGTCGAGCCTGAGAACCCGGTTTTCGTTGGGATCAATGCTTCCTGGGCCTTCCGCCAGGACCGTGAGATCGGCATCTGCCAGCCTGGCTTTCGAGAAGTCCGGGTCCAGGGCCTCGCTGAATTCAAGCGCGACCGTCCCAGGTGCCTTGGAAAGAACCGAGCCTGTTGGAGGATCTGAACTAACCAGGTTTGCATGGGCCTGGACTGCCGGCGGGGGCGACAGAACCAGACCGAGACTGATCGACAGCCAGCCAGCAATGAGAAATATGGTGAAAATTCTTCTGCCCCGTCTCATATTCAATCCGTGTAAGAGGAGTGGAAAACCGGCCACGATCGTCGCCAGCCAGTTTCCCCGTTGCGTGCCTGTCTTACGCAGCGTGCCGCCGGGTGGCCTGAAAGCCGAGCGCTCCGAAAACAAGTCCGAGCAGCCCGAGGACGACCCCGATACCACCTACGACCAGGGCGGTCCGGGCGGTGCTGGCAGCCGAGGTTGCCTGGCTGGCTAATTCGCCTGTCGCAGCTTCGGCGCTCGGGAACGAAACAGAAGCTTTGGGCTCCACCGAGCTGAACGTGTCAGGGCTGCTGGTCATAGAGACATCTACGGGCGTTTCTTCAATCGTCCCAAAGATATGCCAGGTGTAATCTCCCGTTTCGGTTGGAATCAGATGGGCGGTATAGGCGCCATCTTGACCGAATTGCGGCTCTATCTGCAGCTCCTTCTTCGAGCTTCCGTAGATGATCTCTACTCTAAGAGTATCCTCCAGGCCATTGACTCGCTCATCGCTCTCCAGGTTGGTAACAAACAGGTCCAAACCATTGGGCTCTCCCTGATAAGCGGGCTCGTTATGGAATCCGATGACCAGTTCGTAATCGCCGGCCTCGGTATGGCCATGAGCTGCTGCGTTTTGGTAAAAAGCGAGCAGGACTGCTGAAATGAACAAGGCTACAATAGAAATTCTGCTTCTCACTGGGTTCCTCCTTGTGGTAAATACCAAATAATCCGTATGCGCGGACGCACAGGAAGCATGTACCACGTTTATGCGTACTTTGAACTGATCAGGAGGAAAAGGAAGCGCGCGGCGGCGGAGGATCTGGAGGCAATCTCCAGCTCTTTGAAGTTAGAATCAGGCGAGGGGTAATCCTTGTGATATTTGTCCACCCCAAGGATAGGATCAACAGGCTGGCAGGTACCAGGCTTGTGGGGAGAACCACGTTTGCCAGCGAGTGCGCTTGCAGGCGTAAGTATTCGTGATCGTGCTCTGCGTACGGATTCCGGTTAAAGTGAGGGTGACTTGCGCAGGGATCGGCCTGCAACCAGCAGGCAGGCAGGCCTGGTTGGGCAAGCGTAGTGTATAAGGCCAGGAACAGAAGAATTGCCAGGCTTGTTTTGGACATCTACGACAAATTTTATCATGATTATTGATTTCTCTATTTGATGCCGCTGGCAAAGATCTTCTCTTACGAATTCCCCAGTCTTCACCTTGATTA
>DATCIL010000572.1:0-1879 GCA_036507795.1 Anaerolineales bacterium
ATCGCGCATGGCGCTGATCACCATTGGCCCTTGTTCAGTCTGCAAAGGACTGAGCATGATGTCCACCGGAAACTCGCTGCCATCCTTGCGCCGGGCGGAAAGCTCCAAACCTGCGCCCATGGTCCGCAAGCGCGGCTCGGAGATATACTTTGCCCGGTGCCTGGCATGCATCGGTCGAAAACGCGAAGGCAGCAGGATATCGATCGACTTGCCGATCAGTTCCTCCTGGCTATAACCGAAGAGCGCCTCCACCTGCTTGTTCACCCGCATGATTTTGCCCTCGTTATCGACCAGAATCGTCGCGTCCGGAGCTGAAGCGAATAAACTCTGCAGCATCGTCTCGCTTTTCCGCAGGGCTTCCTCGGCCTTTTTGCGCTCGGTGATCTCGATCCTGAGCGAATTGATCAGGCGCTGCAGCTGGTTTGTACGTTTTGTAACTCGCGCCTCCAGCTCTTCATTGAGCTGCTGGGCTTTGTGGTAGAGGCGGGCGTTATCGATAGCGACGGCTGCGCGGCGGGCGATCTCTTCTGCCAGTTCGATGTCGGCCTGATCATAACGGCGACCAGATTCGGACCAGACCAGGCTCAAGACGCCCAGGATCTGATCCCTGGCCACCAGGGGTATCATCATCGCCGAATTTAATCCCAGCTCGCGCAGGATTCTGTAATGTTCCCCATCTTGTGCGACCTCTTCGAGAAGATTTTCAGGCACCTCCGGAAACAGTCCGGGCTTACCGCTGCGGATAACCTGGTAAATGCCAGTCGGTGAATGCGGATCCGGCGGGTATTTCTGGCTAAGCTCCAGCGCTAGGGCCACCTTATCAGGGTCGACGTGGCCGACGGCCAGCTGCTCAACGGTTTCGTCTTGCTCAATGATGTGCACCGAGCACCAATCCGCCAGATGCGGCACAACCATCCTGGCCACACTCCTCAAAGTCGTGGCGTAATCCAGGGAGGAGGAGATCAGCTCGCTGGCCTCTGCCAGCAGGCGCTGGTCCTGCTCCTTGCGCTTCAGTTCCGTTACGTCCTGGAAGATGTTTACGGCCAGTTCTACCTGGCCATCCTGGTCGAGGATGGGCGTGGCTTTGATATAGGACCACCGTTCCGCGCCCGTCTCCTTTATCCGGAAGCGAATGGTGGCGGAGCTGCTCCCATGGCCCTGCAGAGCTCTCCGGCCAGGCAACTCCTCTATAGGGAAAGGACTACCCTCCTCATCAATTAATTCAAATTTCTGCAAAACTTCTTCCAGAGGCGCTTCGAGCAGCCTTTGCGCAGACGAGTAACCGATGATGCGGGCTGCCGCATCGTTGGCATACACCAGGCGTCCGGTTCGGTCCTGGACCGTGATCCCGTCGGCAACCCCCTGCAGGATAATCTTGAGCTCGTCGCGCGAAGTGCGCATGTTGGCTTCGACCGAAAGTCGGGCGATCGCCGAGGCCAACAGGTTGGCGACGGCCTGGAGGAAATTTGCGTCGACACTGGAAAAATTCCGGAGCTTCTTAGAATGGGCGCCCAGCACCCCAAACGGGCGGGGCTTGCCGGGAATGACAACGCTTATCCCGCTAATGACATCGTGTTCGAGCAGGAGCGTTGGTCCGGAGAAGCGGGTCTCCTCCCGAAGGTTGGAAACGATCACCGGTTCGCGCTGGAGAAGGGTGTAGCCCGCCTGGGATTGGATCTCCGTCCCCACCCGGGCATGGCCTACATAGCCCTCCTTCCAGCCCACACCGGATAACAGGAGCAGTTCACCATCGTCCGGAAGCAGTTTCAACACCTTGCAATACTCGACGTCCAGTGTCTCTGCGACTAATCCGACAGTCTCATCAAACAGCTCCTCTAAGGAAGATGTGATCAGAGCGCGCTGGCCGATCTGGGTCAAA
>DATCIL010000573.1:0-1595 GCA_036507795.1 Anaerolineales bacterium
GTCTCGGTTCTGAAGACAGCCCCTTTTTCTTGCTGCGCAGGCAGATTCTCTACTCTCTTACGGTTATCGGCAGGTAAATAAAGCTCGGAAGATCGGGAATGTCGGCATCCTGTTCTTCGGTGATATCGATGATTTCCGTCGTCTCGGGCAAGGACACGTCCGCACCGGGCTGGCTGATGGCGCCGCCGGTGTAGACCAGGTTGGTCCAGTCTTCCTGGCTGGTCAGAGTATCCAGGGTCGCATTATTATTCCAGGACATGCCCTGGTTAATGTTGCGGCTCACGCTGGTATCGGCCTCGTCGCCATCGCAGTTCCAATCGACGGCGGTGGCATCCAGGTCGGTGCGCATATCATCCAGGGCGCAGAAATAACGCGTCCCGTGGGTCGTCGTCAGGGTGCCAGGCAGATTGACTCCCAGCGTCTCGTTCAGATTGCTTTCGTTCAGGTCGGCCAGGTCGAAGCGCGAGTAGTCAAAGTGCCCTTCCGTGTTATTGATGATGAGGCCGCGCGTCTGGAAGGAGTACCCCATTACGCTCAGATAATTGGGTTTCCACTGGGTGTGGTCAGGGCCGCCGTGTCTCAAACCCAGGTTGTGCCCCAGCTCGTGCATAAAGGTGCCAGCCTGCTCGTTGACGGTGCCGGTGCCGCTGGTCCAGGCGCCCAGGCTGACGATGAAATCGCTGGCGCCGGAGCCGAAGGTCGCGCCGCCACCATTGCGGGAAATGCCGCTGGTGCCAGCCGCAGTCGAACACATGCTGTGTCCCCATACATTGTAGTGGAAGATCGCTGCCCGGCCGGGAGTCAGGTGGTCCTGCTTGATCGTATCAAAGCCATCCCAATTGAAACTCGTTCCGGTGCAGGTAGAAATAAAGGTCTGGTGGGTCAACTCCTCGCCATCGCTCAGGCTGCCCCAGGTGGCTGCAGGACCCCAGGCGAGGGGCGAAGTCGAGCCATAATCGACATGAAGGTGGATGCCAGAAGTGCCATCGGGATTAGTCACCGGAGCATTGTTGAAGGCGTCCACGATCTTTTGGATAGCGGCCGCTTTCGGCTCATGGGTATGTCCACCGGCTGTTTCGGGTCCCATCCAATCAATTTCGATGAAGACGTCTTTGTGCTGCGGGTCGGCGCCCATGGCAGGCAGGTCCACAAACTCCGGCGTGCCGCCGACAGTAACGGTGATGCCGTTGGTCTCCCAGTTATCGAGTAGGCCATCGCCATCCGTATCGACCGAAGCGCCCGATTCGCAGTTCGGATCCTGGCTCCAGAAGAACTTGTCCAGGAAAACGGCTGAGTCGAAGATCGAGTCTCCCAGATCCTGGATCGACAGGTACAAATCTACGGTAGCGGTGGGCGTGACAGCCGTTTGCGCCCGCAAAAGCGGGGTTACGCCATCATAGGTAGTCCCGGTGGGAGCATTGACGCCGAAAACGGTGTTCACCGAAATGATATTGCCTTCAGAGTCGAAAGCAAAATTCTTGGGCGCGGTCACCTTATTCCCTTCGATGATCAGGGTCGAGTCATCGAGCTGGGCGGTAAAGGTATCGTTGTAAATACTGCCCACCCACTCGGGGAACTCCTCGGAGTAATAGGCG
>DATCIL010000574.1:0-1870 GCA_036507795.1 Anaerolineales bacterium
CCCTGGCGGATGAGTTCCGCGATCGCTTTGGACCTCTGCCGGAACAGGTGGATAACCTGCTGTACCAGTTGAAGATCAAGCTCGTGGCCGAGAAGGCCGGTTTATCCAGCGTAAGCGCCGAAAACAAGCAGATTGCCTTGCGCTTCCGCGGTGGTGAAACCCCTGCAGACCTGCCTGGCATGGGCGCTGAGGTGCGGGTTGGCAAAACTGCGCTGTGGTTTCCGTATTCAGCGAAGGAAAACTGGCAGGAGCAGCTGGTCGCAATCCTGCTAAGGATGCAGGTGGAGAGGGAGGTAAGGGATAGGGGATAGGGTCCTTATCTGGATCGGCGAGGTCTCTGACCGAGCCTGGCAATTTACGAATTTACCAATATACGAATTTACCAATCTACGAGTTTACCAATCTACCGATCTCCGCTGCATTTAGCAAACATTAATGTGCAACTTTTGACTTTAATCTCTGCGCGGGTTATAATTAAATTTCGCGGGCAGCTATTGAACGCTTCCCTGATTTACCCTTAATTTTAACGATCACCGCCCGGTAGGACGGTTGTGACTGATAAACCTGGAGAGTGTGCTATGGATATGAATGCCCTAGCAACCCCTGAAAGCGCGGAAATCACCAGTATCGACGACATCAAGCGAAAAATGCACTTGACGGGCAAGGTGGTGAAAACCACCTTGGCTGGCGCCATTATCGATATTGGCCTGGAAACGCCTGGGGTTGTTCATATATCTCAGTTGAAAAAAGAACAGGTCAACAAGGTGGAAGACGTAGTCCAGCCGGGGCAAACCGTAGATGTATGGGTGCGCCGGGTCGATCGCAGCAAACACCGCATCGAATTGAGCTTGATCGAGCCATTGGATTTGGAATGGCGCGAGATCAAAAAAGATATGGTGCTCAACGGGAAGGTCGTGCGATTGGAAAATTTCGGCGCCTTCGTGGATATTGGCGCAGAGCGACCTGGCCTGGTTCATGTCAGCGAGATCACCCACGACTATATTCGCCAACCTGGCGAGGTCCTCAAGGAGGGCGAAGAGGTGGAGGTCAAGATCCTGGATGTGGACCGGCGGAAGAAGAAGATTAAACTTAGCATGAAAGCCCTGGAAGAAAAACCAGTCAAGGTCGCGAAATCCGCTCAAGCCAAATCGGCTCAGGCGAAATCTGCTCAGAAGGAAGCGGCCGAGAGCGCCGAGAAGGAAGAGCCCGTGCCCACGGCTATGGAAATGGCTTTACGCGAAGCCATGGAACGCTCCAAAACTAAAGATGAGGAAAACGAGGCTGGCAACAAGCGCAAAGCTCCTGGCAGGAGCGACGAAATGGAAGATATCTTGTCCCGCACCCTGAAAAACCGGCCGAAATCGACCAGCTAGCAGCGAGGCGATTCTCTCGCAAGCGCTAAAAAGCCCTACTGATTAGTGTAGGGCTTTTTTTATTTGAACCGCCGAGACACGGCGGATGCGGCAGATCAACAATGGAGTTGAATCTCGCAGTACGTCTTACGGATTGGCCGTTGCCGTCGCTGCGGGCGTCTCCAGTGTATTATCCATCGGCGTGCTCATCGCCTCCGTGCTCGTCACCTCCGGTGCGTTGGTCGCAGCTGCAGTTGGCGTCTCGGTCGGAGCTGGTGTGCTGGTGGGCGGCGGCGTATTGCTGGGTGTCGCCGTCGGAGTCTCGGTAGGCGCCGTTGTACCGGTTGGCGGCGGCGTATTGCTGGGCGTCGCCGTCGGAGTCTGGGTTGGCAGCGGGGTGGCTGTCGGCGGGTTCGGGGTGTTGCTGGGTGCGGGGGTGGCCGTAGCGGGCGGAACAGCCGTGGGCGGTACAGGCGGTTCTTCCGGCTCTTCCGTGGGCGGCACCTGCGTAGGCACAG
>DATCIL010000575.1:0-2552 GCA_036507795.1 Anaerolineales bacterium
TGAGAATGGGCAAGCGGTGCTGTACATGGGCCTGGACCAGGTGCGCGACCTCACCCGCGAAACCCAGAACCGAATCCTTCGCCAGCGCCCGTATCGCTCCCTGGCGGATTTCTTGACAAGGGTGGATCCGCGACCAGGCGAAGTAGAAGATCTAATCAAAGCCGGCGCGATGGATGGCCTGGGTACCATCCCGGATCTGCTAAACCAATTAGCGAGCGGGCCTGGCTGGCGGAAAGGGCAGCTTCCTTTGTTCTCTCTGGAACTCGTGAGGGAGGGGGATGGCGAGGTGGACTGGTCGCTGGCGCAAAGAGTCGCGGCGGAGCAGGCACTGTTGGGAGCGAGTGTCAGCGCCCATCCGGTGGATCTGGTGGCTGGTAAAGTGGTGGAAGCGGGAGCAATTACGACTCCAGATGCAGCCAGGCGGGTGGGTGAAAGGGTGCGTGTTGCGGGAATGCGGCAGACCTGGCGGCGGTCGGGAACAGCGCGGGGAGACTACGTCTATTTCATGACAATGGACGATCCCGAAGGTACCATGAACGTTTTCATTTCGGCGGAGGTCTACAACCGGAACAGCAAGATCTTTTCCAACGATGTGCCTTTCCTGGTTGAGGGGATTGTGGAGGTAAACCAATCCGGAGAGGAACCAACCCTGCGAGCGGAGAAGGTGTGGCGCTTAATAAATTAAGAAAAAACTATACGCTGGTCATTCGATCAAGGCCCGCCAGTCGATGCCGTGAGCGGTCTTGTGCAGTCCGTGGTCGTCGTCCGCTGCGTTGAAAGTCAGGTTGGTAAAAACCTGCTCCGCCAGCTGCTTTACCGGCTCCAGCGGTACCACCGGGTCGTCCGTGCCATGATAGATCACCACCGGCACATCTACCGGTCCGGGCTGGTTCCTGGCAAAATCTGGCCATATCAAAGCGGGAGCCAGCAAGATCAGTTTGTTCACCTGCTGCGGATTCCGGCAGGTGTACAGCGCGCCCATCAGCCCGCCGAAGCTCGAACCGATGATGGTCCAGCCACTGGCGCGGTCGAGAATTGGCTCAAGCACCGCCATCCGCTCTGCCAGGGAACCCCGGAAATCCGGCGTCAGGATTTGGGGGAAGATTTCTCGCAGCAGCTTCGCTTTAACTGCCTGGCTGCTGCTCTCCAGCCCGTGGATAAATATGATCTTCCTGGGTGTACGCATACCACTCCGATTCTACCCGACATCCAGCCCCACTGCCCTCGAGCTACCAGGCGATGATTTCTCTCGGCGTTTCCCGGTCAGGCAGAGGTCGAAAGCGTGCTATGATCTCGCTCTTCACCGCTTTGCTGACTGCTTGCCAGGGCTCAACCGAAGCGCCCACGGTTGGTGCGCCCAGTCCCGGCATAAGCATCGCCATCACGGTCCAACCCTAGTTACAACTCAGGCTGCAAATAAGCCAGAATTACAGCCAGAGACTATCTTTCTCTAGCAGTTCCTGACAGCAATTTGGCTCAAAGGAGGCGAAAATGACACAAGAAACTATGTTAGGGTCCTGCTGCTGACCAGGGGGCAACTGTCCTACGATCCAGAGAAGCTGCCGGAATAGCAAGCCGCTGTGGTATAAACAGGATATCCTGAACCAAGATCGAGGAGGCCACCCGTGACCACAGTCCGTTGGGGTTTGTTATCGACGGCACACATCAACCGCCGCGTGATCCCGGCTATCCACGCTTCCCCGCGCAGCGAATTGGTTGCAGTTGCCAGCCGCGACCTGGACCGGGCCCGGGCGTATGCACATGAGTGGGAAATCCCCCAGGCTTTTGGCGGCTATGAAGAAATGCTCACAAGCGGTAAAGTCGATGCCGTATACCTCAGTCTGCCCAATCATCTGCACGCCCGGTGGAGCATACGCGCCCTGGAGGCCGGCGTTAACGTCCTGTGTGAAAAACCACTGGCGCTTACCGTCAAGGAAGTGGACCAGATGATCGCCGCCAGCCGGCGTACTGGCCGGCGGCTGGCCGAAGCCTTTATGTACAGGCACCACCCGCAAACCCTCCTGGCCGGAGAATGGGTGAAGAGCGGACGGCTGGGCGAAATCAGCCTCATTCGCAGCGTCTTCAACTTTAAGATCGGGGAGCGGGAGGGCAACATCCGGCTGATCCCCGAATACGGTGGTGGAAGCCTGTGGGATGTTGGAGTATATCCAGTCAGCTTCGCTCAATTTATCTTTGCCGGTCCCCCTGATCGGGTAAGCGGCGAGCAGTGGACCGGCGATACCGGCGTGGATGAGACTTTCACCGGGCAGCTGCACTACCCGGGTGACCGGATGGCCCTGGTCGCATCGTCTCTGCGCATGCCTTTCTACACGGCTGCCGAAATCATCGGGACCGGTGGTCGTCTGCACATAGATCTGCCCTTTGTATCGTACGATGGCGCCCCCACGATGCTTTTTTATGCTGAAAATGGCCGGGCGGAACAGATCCCCGTTCCGGACGAAGAACTTTATCTTGGCGAGATCGAGGACATGAATGCCGCCATTCTGGACGGCGCCCCAAATTACCTCAGTCTGGAAGAGAGCCGCGATCAT
>DATCIL010000576.1:0-1971 GCA_036507795.1 Anaerolineales bacterium
TAATCGCTGTGGTATTCCCCCGAATCGTCCCTGTCCACGGAAACGGTGAGGCGTTTTTTTCCCTCATCATAATGAGCCTCAAAACCCTTTTGGGAGAAGGCGTACAGGATCTTGGGGCGGTTTTCACGGATCTGGGCGTCGGTCGCCTTGTCGATTTCGAAACCGCACTCCTCCTCCGCGATCTTCTTGGCCTCCTCCAGCATTTGGACAGAATGATCGGTGCCCAAGTTTGGATAATCGATGATGACGCGGTTTTCCGCATTTTCCAAAACAGCACCGATGCGTTCATGGGCCTTTTTAGCCTCTTCCCCGACACTCAAGGGCAACTCAGCCTGCCTTTCATTGGATTTGCGTCGCATACTCATGGATTAAGCTCTATATGAATATTTTATACTACATTATTATCATTGTCAATTTTCTTGACGCGAATTCAAATCTGAACTGCACCACCTAACGGAAACGATGAATGTGGCGTAAATGTAGTCATGCGCAATCGTATGATTAACATTTACCCCATATGTACAAGCAATTCTCCAAGGAAACCCGGATAGAATTGGCCGCCCTCATCAGGGCCGGGCTCCCTTATGGGCAATGCGCGGCGGAACTCGGCATGCTGAAATCCTCCGTCACCCGGGAGGTCGCCCGCAACGCGGATGAAGACGGCCGGTACACAGGGGCGGCGGCCCACAGGCGGCATTGCGCGCGCCGTAGGCGGGCCAAGCTTCCAAGCCTGAAGATCAAGAATGATCCGCTCCTGCGCCGGTATGTCCGGAGGCGTCTCGCGAAGCGGGATTCGCCCGAGCAGATCGCCGGCAGAATCTCCCGGATTGGCAGATACCAGGCCATCTCGCATGAGAGCATTTACGCATGGATATTCAGCGAGGCGCCGGAGCTCAAGACACAGCTCCGCCGGATCGGGGCAAAAGGAAAGTACCGGCGCAAGCGGGGAACCAAAAAACGCGAGCAGGACAGGGATGAGGGTAAAATTAAGCGCATTGACACCCGACCCCCCGTGGTGGAAACCCGCGGGCGGATCGGCGACTGGGAAGGCGATACGATCATCGGCAAGGACAAGCTCAAACGGCTGGCCACCAGCGTTGAGAGAAAAAGCGGGTACGGCCGCGTCACGAGGCTTGGCGCGGTGAGCATGGCGGCAATGCACGAGGCGCTTGAGCGGCAGTTCAGGGACATTCCGAAAAAGAAGCGGCACACTTACACTTACGATAACGGAACCGAGCTCGGGCAGGAGGACGCAATGCTGGAGCGCAGGATCGGCATGGCGGTGTACAGGGCCTATCCGTACCATTCCTGGGAGCGGGGTTCGAATGAAAACTGGAACGGGCTGATCCGGGACTTCTTCCCGAAAGGAACCGACTTTGCTACGATTACCGATGAGGATGTCAGGCGCGTGGAGAAGAATCTCAATCACCGCCCGCGCAAACGTCTCGACTATCTTACGCCGCACGAAGTTTTCGTCTTAGGGAAAGGTCCTACTGGTGCAGTTCAAACTTGAATGTAGGTGACTGAGACGACGACTGGACTACAATGGCGCCACCCTCCATTTTATCAACCCATAAGTTGTCCCATCGCATGAAAACAATCGAGAACGAGGATCCAAAGGATCTGAAATCGGAAACCACCCTGTGGCCCGAACCCCACCCCACAGCCAAAACCAACCTGATCGAAATGAATCGCGAGGAGATTGGCAAGGTAGTCCGAAACCTGCTCAAGCTCTGGCAGGAAATCGATGCCAGGAACCTGAATTAATGGACTGTGCCCCATCGACTTATTTGGATATAATCAATGTGTATTAATCCACACGTATGATTAAGCGAGCCCTGATTTCGGTTTCCGACAAAAACGGGGTGGTCGCTTTCGCCAAGCGCCTTTACGCCAAGGGCATCGAAATCCTCTCGACTGGTGGAACCGCCAAGTTGCTGAGGGAAAATGACATCGATGTGGTGGATGTGG
>DATCIL010000577.1:0-28382 GCA_036507795.1 Anaerolineales bacterium
GACAGGATTATGGTTTCGTCAAATTCATTGACAATGTCATTCACAATGTTGAGCGCAATCGTGACGTTCTTTCCACCGGCGGGGATCTTTACCTGGGTAGTCGAGATCGTGTAATCCGCTCCCTGGGCGGCAGAACCGCCGACGCTTATCGAAGCCCGCACCTCCTGAATCCAGGCATGGCTGAGCTGGACCACGACGGTCATATTGCCCACATCTTCACTGCCACTCTGATTGGCTTTGGTGAAGAAGATTGTCGGTAGTTCGAGCGGAGTATCGGTAATCCAGGCGGTGTGGACGTTGGGCGTCCCCAGCTCGGCATTGGTGGGTGGGTCCAGAACAACCACAACCGATTCGCTTTCCTCCTGTAAACCATCCGACCTGGGCGTCAGGTCGATATCTGCCGTGGTATCACCCTTTGGGATCACGATCGGACTGCCCATGAGATCATAATCATCGTCGTCGCCCCCGTCTGTGGCGGTGCTGCTCCCGTCGACGTGAAATCGAACGGTGACATCCTTGCTGGACGGCGTACTTAGCTGCACCTGGATGGGCGCACTCGGGGAAGTTTCTTCGACCTCCTGGCTCTCCCAGGTGAACGAAAGCACGGCGGTGTCGTTGTCTACGATAGTAGCTACATGCGGATTGGGTGACCCAAGAATTACATTGGGCTGGGCATCAATAGGATCTAGAGGAGGAGCTAAAAGCGTGAGCACTACGGTTTCATCGTCTTCATCAACGATATCATCGTTGACCGTAATCAGGACGGTCGCCTCGGTGCTGCCGGCAGGGAAGCTGAGCGGACTGGAGGTTACCGTGAAATCTTCACCTTCTACCGCGGTGCCGCCTACGCCAAAGGGCACGGTGATATTTTTGGCCGAGACGGCGCTGAGCTGCGCCAGGACGGTCATGGCTCCGCCGTCCTCATCTCCGTTTTGAATGTCCGGCGAGAAGTAGACGAATGGCGGATCGTCATTATCGACGATCGTCAAACGATGCTGGAAGGGTTCACCTTTGTCGGCGTTAACCGGATCTTCCATGGTTACGACAATGGTCTCATCATATTCATCCAGCGCATCGTCGATGATGTTAATCTCGATGCGAGCATTGGGAAGACCCGGCGGGATCACCACCGGGCTTGAGGTTATGGTGTAATCAACGCCGTTTTCCGCCGTACCGGTCACATTGAAAGGAACAGTTACCTGGTTGGAGGTGGCGACGTTAAGTTCGGCGATTAAGACAACGGTACCAACCCCCTCCGATTCGCTTGTTTCCGTCTCCTCCGGCGATTTGTCCAGGCGCCTCAGGATCACCGTTGGTGTGCTCGGAGGTTTCGGGGTGCCCTCAATGGCGACATCCTTTACGATCACTCGCCGGGCAACCGTCGAAATCTTGAACGGCGGAAAATTCACCAGCGGCACGATGGGCTGGTAATCGGCTTCGACCCGGACCACCACCCGGTCGCCCAGGCTTACCTGACTTATCGTTGAGTCATCAATTGAGAAGGTAGGATTGCAGGAGGCGATTGCCGATGTTCCTGGACCATGGTCGTAGGTAATCGAAATAGCGTCATCCTGGATGCCGGCCAGGCTGCCCAGGCGCTTTGCCGCGTTGCGAATGCCGTCACAGTCCTCGTAATGGGCGACATATCCACCGATATCGCCGGCGGCAGAGCCATAGCGAACAGCCTCGCGGCTGGCAGTGTTGGTGGCGCTGTAAATAAACAGCAAACGACCTGCCTCGATCACACCCAGTACAAGCATCAACAAAAGGGGCAGTGCCAGGGCAAATTCCGCCATACCCTGGGCCCGCTCCTTGCAGCGGAGTTTGGTTTGAACTGTATTCATCGCTTCCGATCCCATTTCCCTTTTCCAGACCGAGCCGGTCTGGTACTTCGGTACTAAATATTTTTTGCAGAATTTCTTGTCCTTGCAATAAGTATAACGTGGATAGCCCGATTTTGTCACAAACAATCTTGAAAGGAATCAGTCAGGTAATCAAGCAAGTCTTATTGGTTTGGCAAGGAAAAAAGAACAGGCTCCTCAATGGAGCCTGTTCTTCGCCATGCGTCTGGTTATCGATTAATTATCGGGTTTTTGGGTAGGCCGGTTCGGGTTCGTGGGTCGCGCCGTTGGCCTGTTTGGGTTGGTTGGTTTTGGCTTAACCTTGGTTGGTTTGGGCGTGTTGGTCGGAGTCGGTGTCGGCGGTATGTTCGGCTGCAAGACCTGGGTTGGCGCGGGAGTAGAGCCAGGTAGTAACGTCTGGACGATCGCCGGTTCGAATGTGGCTGTGGGGCTCTGGCCTGCATTCGATCCGGATGCCTGGGTGGGCAGTGGGGTCTGGGTCGGCATTCGCGTGCTCGTCGAAGTTGGTGTGCTAGGTGTGGGGGTAGTCGTTGGTGTTCCCGGTTCGATCAATTGATTCTTGATCACGTCCACCGTTAAGATTCCCTGTTCTGCCAGTTCGAGTGCATGGCTAATTTCTGCTTCAGTTCCCTGAGGAACACGCTCAGAGAGCACCGATAGAAGCACCACCTGCCTGGTCAAATTTTCATCCATTTGGTCGGCCAGTGCCAGTGCCTGAGAGGCATCGTCTTCAGCGACTTCTCGGGTGAGAAAAACGGCCTGAGCAACTTCTTGCTCGTATCTGGCAAGGGTTTCATCCAGAAGTTCATAGCGCCGCTCTAAGACCAGTTCTTGAACCTCCACCAATCGTTCCTGAGCGAATTCAGCGTGCAACCGCGCATCTCCTGCCTGTGTGAACGAGAGCGCCAGGCGAAGGCGCTCCTGGGCAAGCTTTACCGAGTATAAAGACTGACCAGGCAAAGCGCCTCGAGCAGCCAGGGCAACGCTGCCCGTGCCAACGACCAGAAAAATAACGAGAAGCAGAGCCAGGGCGAACTGCAGGACCCGCTCCCGGCGAGCGAAAACCGCAAAAAAGTCTCTCAGAGACGAGCCTCGAGTTTGTGCTTGGACCTCGCTCCCGCGCTGGATTTGAGCGATCAATCGCTGGCGGGACTCAGAAACAAACTCTGGCCTGGGATCGAAGTAGCTTTTTCGCGCCTGAAGCCAGATGGCTGCTTCGAGAGGCGGACGAATGGTCTCCTCCAGGTCAGGATAGCGAGCAATCACCGAATCAATGCTCTCGCCGCCGCTCTCTACTGCCTCTAAACACGATTGAACGACCCGATCGATTTCCTGATAATCTCTCGCCATGATTACTTCCTCAAGACCCCTCCAGAATATTTCGCAGTGCCGAGAGCGCCCGGTGTTGGAGCACGCGCACGGCGCCCGTAGAACGTCCCATCACCTGGGCGGTCTCCTCGGGAGAAAGTTCACTCAAGAACCGCAGGACAAGGACCATACGGTAGTCGTCCCGCAGGCTATCCAATATTTGCCTGATTTCCTGGTGTTCCAGGTTGGCGATGGCAACTTCGCTGGGATCCGATTGTAAGTCGAGTACCGGGCTTTCCTCCACAGATTCCTGATAGCCAAATTTCCCTGAGCTTCGGTAAAAGTCAATTACGGCGTTTCGCGCGATCCGGAACAAGAAGGCCAGAAATGGAACACCCTGCTCCTGGTAGCTGGATAACGACTGCCAGACGCGCAAAAACACCTCTTCCGTTAGATCTTCAGCATCCTGACGGTGATCCAGGCGTGCATAAATAAAACGGAAGATGGTAAGCGCATAGCGCTCATAAAGTTCGCCAAACGCGTCAGCCCCACCGTTTTGTGCCAGTTCTATGAGCTGGATATCATCAACGTCCTGAAAACCAGGCATATCGCTGACCTGCCATTATCATGAGTGCGATCATCTTGACTTGTGTCATTGTAAATCAATTCACAATATATCGGAAGACCAGGGGAGCACCAAAAAGATGTAACAACAACTGAGTACGGCCAAGGTCAGCGATGGAATTAACCGTTTCGGTTAAAATTGGGCCACCATGAAAACCCTTCAAGTTCGTTACCTGGGTGTGTTTGTAGCACTCGCCGGCATTGCCTTAATAATCCTGGCAGCGCGCAAAACTGTCCATATAGCCACTGACGGCGAGAAAAAATCTGTGAGCACTTTCGCCTTAACGGTAGGAAGTCTGCTCAGGCACGCTGAGATCCCGGTTGGGCAGGCCGATTATCTCGATCCTCCCCCAAATCATTGGTTGAGAAATGGTGAAACGATAACCTTGGATCGAGCCGCGCGGATTCGTATTCAGGATGGAGAAAAGGTACACACTTTTCTTAGCGTTGAAAGGTTTCCCGCCAACCTGCTCGCAGCAGTTGGGATCGAATTGTATCCTGGCGACCATCTTCTATACAACGGCCAGCCAGTGCCAGCAAGCCGGCGTTTGCCCCGCAGTCCAGCCCACGGCCTGCAGATCCGCCGCGCCCAGCCGATAAAAATCAACGCGGGTGGCCAGGAAAAGGTCGTCCACTCAAACGCGGCTACATTGGGTCAGGCACTGTGGCAGGCGGGCGTCTCCTTATACCTCCAGGATGAGATTGCACCGGCAATTGAAACCCCGCTCTTGAAGCCCATGCGGGTTGATCTGCTCCAATCCAGGGAATTAATAGTTCGCACGGCGGACACAATCCTGAAACTTCGTACTACGCAGTCAGCAGTAGGACTTGCGCTGGCAGAAGCTGGAATTGCAGTACAGGGACTCGACTACAGCCAACCAGCGCTTGATTCGGTCTTACCCAGGGATGGTAACGTCCGGATTACCCGCGTGGAAGAGCAGGTTAACCTGGAAACCGAAGCGCTCCCATATGAAACCGAATACCAGCCGGTCCCCGATCTGGAAGTGGATAAGCAAAGCGTCGTTCAGGGCGGTACCTACGGGATCATCGCTCGCCGATTACGAATCCGGCTGGAGGACGGTAAGGAAATTGCTCGCCAGGTCGAAGCAGAATTCATCGCCCAGGAACCGAAATCTCGCATCCTGGGTTATGGAACGAAAATCGTCCCGCAAACCATCAATATTTCCGGTGCGACTCTTACGTATTGGCGCGCCCTGAATATGTATGCTGTTTCCTACAATCCTAGCAGCGCTGGAGGAACCATCACAGCATCCGGATTGCCACTTCAAAAAGGGGTTGCGGCGGTCGATCCTGCATACATTCCCTTAGGTACCCGGCTTTTCATCCCAGGTTATGGCGAGGCAATCGCCGCGGATACCGGCGGTGGGGTTAAAGGCCGTATTATCGATCTTGGTTACAGCGATCATGATTACGAAGCGTGGCACCAATGGGTGACGGTCTACTTCATGTGGCCACCTCCTGAAAGTGTGGCATGGGTGATCCCATGAATCTCCCGCAACTCAACATTCCCGAGATACTTCGTCAATACGGCTTAAAGCCCGATAAACGCCTCGGGCAAAACTTTCTGGTTGATCCTTCTGCCCTTCAACGGATCGTCGAAACTGCCGAGATCCGCTCACAAGACGCCATTCTGGAAATTGGGCCCGGGTTGGGCAGTCTGACCCGGTATCTAGCCTCTGTCGCAAAGAAAGTGGTGGCAGTCGAGCTCGACGCGGACTTAATCTCACCTCTCCGGGACGTTCTCGCTTCATATTCGAACGTGACCATTATTCAGGGCGATATCCTCGAAATGGATCCGGGTCAGCTGATGGATCAGTCCAGTTACCTGGTAGTCGCCAACATCCCCTATTACATAACCTCAGCCGTAATCCGCCACCTTTTGGAAGCGGAGGTGCAGCCTCGGCGTGTGGTGCTGACGGTCCAACGGGAGGTCGCCCAGCGCATTTGTGCAGAGCCAGGGGATCTTAGCCTGCTCGCCCTAAGCGTACAAGTCTACGGAAATCCTCGCATCGCCGCCCGGATCCCGGCCGGCGCTTTTTACCCCCCGCCCAAAGTGGATTCGGCTGTAGTGAATATCGATCTTTATCCCCAGCCACGCATCCCGGCCGAGCACCTGGATGCCTTTTTTAGCCTGGCTAAAGCTGCTTTCAGCCAGAAACGCAAGATATTGCGAAATGCCATCTCTGGCGGCACGCATTTGTCACCTGCCGAGGCAGAGGATTTGCTAAAGGCGGCAGAAATCAATCCCGGCCGCCGCGCGCAGACTGTGAGCATCGAAGAATGGTGTAAATTATCAGAAATACTTCACCGCTAGGTTTTGGTTTGCTTTCCCCCAGCAATAATAGATGTCCCTCCAGATGGCCGTGTCGGCGCTTCGCTTGGGCTCAAGTCCCGATACTCAATCAACAACTCCCATACGCGCCAGGCTGCTTCCAATTGAATATTCAAGGACATTTTTGATGTACCCCAACGCCGATCGGCGAAGTAGAAGGGCACTTCTCGGAAAGAATAGCCCAACCTATGAGCGAGATAAGCCATCTCTATTTGAAAAGCGTATCCGTTCGATCGCACCCGTTTCAACGGCATACCAAGCAGCGCGGTCCTGCGCCAGAGGCGAAAGCCCCCCGTGGCATCCACAATCGGCAGACGCAAGATCGAGCGAGCATAAAGGTTCCCAAAGGCAGAGAGTCCTTTGCGCCAGGCCGGCCAGTTCCGATCAACGCTTCCTCCGCGAACGTAACGAGAGCCCATGGCGACATCACACGTTTCCAGCGTCTGCAACAATTCGACTATTTTTTCGGGTGGGTGAGATAGGTCAGCGTCCATCTGGCCAACTGCTTCTGCGCCCTCTCTTAAGGCGTGCTGGAAGCCGGTTATGTAAGCAGTGCCCAGACCCGATTTTTTCGGGCGCACTATGACAGAAATGCGTCCCGGATAGCGATCCATCAGGTCTTTGACCACCTTCGCAGTGCCATCGGGACTATTATCATCCACTACCAGCAGCTTAAGCTCGGGTATCCTCAGAGCAAGCAGCGTCGAGGCAAGCTTCGGCAGATTCTCCGCTTCATTATAGGTTGGAATAACTACGGTAAGTCGCAAAGATTGACCTCTCAATCAGCGCTTTCAACTTCTCGAGCACAAGCATCTTTAACTGATAGGCGTTTTTTGAATGATGAATTCACATACTTCGTCGCCCATCCCAATGCACCTGGATTCATTGACTCGAAACTCATTGCCGCCTGAAAGCCACTTCAATCCTTCCTGGAGCAGGCCAACGGCGATGAAACACACCGGTTTATCTGCGTCAGATCTTCCCCAGCAAACCGGGCAACGATGGATCGTGTATATGAACTCGTCTTGGTGCTCTTCAACGGTGGTTTTCTGATCGCTCACCTGGCTGAAAATCTTTGCCATGGCGGGAAGACCAATCCTCATTTTAACATGGAGCGGCAGCACCTTGAAAGCCAAATCTCCGGCGCCCGCCAGTGCTCCAAAGTTGCGTAAGGCGTCCGCAAATGTAGCTCTCCCGGCCCTTAGCGCCAGGCCGCGACCACCACGCTGTCCATACATTTCCTCCAGGGATAAGTTGATCGCGGAAACATCGGCAAAATCGAATTCTTTAGCCAGATTTCCAGTTGGATAATTATCGATCAGGTGAGGGAGGTGGGCCAGGTTCAAAATCGCGTTAAGGCCGTTCTTCCCCATCACGTCTTCCAAGGCCTCGAGCATGATCCGGCTGAACTTATTGGCGTAATAATAGCCGCTCTTTGGGATAGGATCCACGTTTAGCCGCCCGGTCTATATCAATCTGGCCAAAGATTCAGCAGCTCTGCGCATATCTAGGAAAATCAAGCCCAGCTTGGCCTGCTGACGGGCCAAAGCGGTCAGCACTGCCTCCTCGCCAACAGACATCAGGATCACATATCCATGTTCACCCTTGATGTACACCTGGTCCAGAGTCCCGCGACCAAGTTCCGAGGCAATTCGCTCACCGAGCGAAAGCATAGCTGCTGACATTGCCGATACCCGATCCTCTTCGACCCCCTGAGGTAAGGCAGAGGCAATGCTTAAACCATCGACGCTGACCACCGCCGAAGCTTCGATTTCAGGTGAAGATGCCTGCAAATCGCGTAAGCGTTCTACCATGAGTTGAGAGCGTGACTTTGTCAAAATATTTCTCCCTAAATTGAGATAATGCAAAATAAATGTAGCATAGGGGGTATGTTGTGTCAAGCAAAATGAGTTTTCATAATTGTTTGGACCGCGCTTATCATGCTATAATCTGCCTGTTTAAGCAAATTGGAGCCAACCGATGCCCCTGAAGGATTTGAGAGAGTTTATCAGCCTGCTCGAGGAACGCCAACAATTAACCCGAGTTGATCTGCCAGTCTCTCCAGAACTAGAAATTACCGAAATCACGGACCGAGTCAGTAAGGCGCCCCTCGAGAAAAACAAAGCTCTATACTTCACGAATGTAACCGGGCACGACATTCCCGTGCTCATTAACGCTTTCGGACACCCTCAAAGGATGGCCTGGGCTCTAGGGGTCGATGAGCTGGATGAGCTGAACCAAAACCTGGGCCAGGTGATAGATCCGCGCCTGCCGCGTGGACTTCGCGATACGTTAAATCGCGGACAGGATTTGCTCAATGTTTTCAAGTCAATCGGCCTGGGACCTAAGAAGGTCAGGCGTGCCCCGGTCCAGGAAATCATTTCAACCGAACGCCTTTCATTGGATTTTCTGCCAATCTTAAAGTGCTGGCCGGAAGACGGCGGCCGCTTTATCACCCTTCCCCAGGTAATAACCCGGGATCCGCAAAGCGATCTTCGGAATGTAGGCATGTATCGTTTGCAGGTGCTTGACGAACAGACTTTACTGGTCCACTGGCAGCGTCATAAGGGCGGCGCCGAACATGAGCGCGTGGCGCGTGTCCGGCAAAAGGAAAAGATTCCAGCAGCCATTGTGCTTGGCGGCGATCCGGCCAGTATGTGGTGCGCCTCTGCCCCATTGCCGCCGAACATCGATGAGTATCTCTTAGCTGGCTACCTCAGGGGCGCTCCGGTTGAATTTATCGATTGCATCTCCCAACCCCTGGAAGTCCCCGCTCACGCCGAAATCGTCATCGAAGGATATGTCGATCCCAATGAGCACCGCCCGGAGGGACCATTTGGCGATCATACAGGCTACTACACGCCGGTAGAACCCTTCCCGGTCTTTCACGTCACCGCGATCACCCATCGCCGGGATCCCATTTACCCGACCACGATTGTAGGCATTCCACCCATGGAAGATGTTTGGATGGGAAAAGCCACGGAACGGTTGTTTCTCCCACTGATGCATCTCTTTCTGCCTGAGATCGTAGACGTCAACATGCCCGCAGAGGGCATCTTCCACAATCTGGTGCTCGTCTCTATCAAAAAGCGCTTTCCCGGTCATGCGCGCAAGGTGATTTTCGGTCTTTGGGGACTGGGATTAATGTCGTTAGCGAAAGCCATTGTCGTTGTTGATGATTGGATAGATGTGCACAATCTTTCACAGGCTGCCTGGCAGGCTTTAGGGAATGTAGACTGGTCTCATGATGTAATTCATACCGATGGACCGGTGGATCATCTTGACCATGCCTCCTACCGGCATTCCTACGGAGGCAAGATCGGAATTGACGCCACTGCCAAGCTTCCCGAAGAGGGATATCAACGATCTTGGCCAGAGGTAATTAGGATGGACCAAGAAATTAAGGCGCGCATTGATGAGATATGGGGGCAAATACATATCTGATCCAGCGAAATAACGGTAGTCAATGCGAAAATTCTGGTTGCGGAGGGCGTTGAGTGCTTTCCGAGCGAATATTTACTGAGAAGGAGAAGAGAGCAACATGAAATTTCGGCGGATCATCTTTTACATAATCGGTCTCAGCCTGGTAGGCAGCTCCCTTTTGGGAGCTTGTTCCACACCAGCAGTGACCCCTGCCCCCGTTGCAGAACCCGTCACAATTAAGTTTGCCGTTTTGCCTATTCTCGATGCCCTCCCGATGTATCTCGCTCAAGAACAAGGATATTTTGAAGAGCAGGGAGTAAACCTTGAATTCATCCCAGTTGGATCGGCTGCTGAACGTGACCAGGTCATGGCAGCTCAGCAAGCGGATGCCATGATCAACGATCTGATTTCGACGCTTTTCTACAATCAAGATCAGGTCCAGATTGAGATTGTCCGCTTCGCGCGCACCGCTACTCCGGAATTCCCACAGTACCGGATCCTTGCGGCGGGCAACAGCGGGATTAGCAGTGTTGAAGACCTGAAGGGAGTCGAGATTGGAATCTCAGAAGGTTCGGTCATCGCCTACACCACCGATCGCCTGCTCCAGGCTGCTGGCTTTTCCTCAGACGAAATCAAAACTGTGGCCGTGCCCGATATTTCGCAACGTATGGCGTTGCTGAACTCCGGTGAGCTGAAAGCTGCAAACTTACCCGACCCGCTGGCGTTACTGGCCATTCAAAACGGAGCCGTTCTAATTGTGGATGACACCACCCGGCCAGAAATTGGAAATAGCCTGATCTCCTTCCGGAAAGCCTTTGTTGAAGAAAATCCTGAAGCCGTGCGCGGTTTCTTAGCGGCGATCGAAAAGGCAGTGCAGGAGATCAACGCCGATACGACAAAATGGGAGGATTTGCTCACCGAACAAAAGCTCGTCCCTGCACCGTTGATCGGATCCTATGAAATCCCAATGTTTCCGACAGCAAGCGTGCCCTCCCAGGTCCAATGGGACGATGTGCTGGCATGGGCAAAGGAAAAGGCATTGGTTACCAAAGATGTTTCCTATAGCGAATCGGTAAATGACGGCTTCCTGCCTTAGAGAAGAGTTACTACGTAATACGTAGTACGTAGTACGTACTACGATTCACGCTGCTATGATTCACGTTAGATCGCTCACCTTCGCCTACCCGAATAATCCTCCGGTCTTTAGAGACTTCAATTGGCAAGTTGAACGGGGAGAAGCCTGGGCGGTGCTCGGCCCTTCTGGCTGTGGTAAAACAACCCTGCTCTATCTGCTGGCCGGGTTAGTTTTCCCTTCATCGGGCTGCGTCCAGGTCGACGGCCAACCGCTTACCCGCCCGCGCCCGCAAAGCGGTTTAATCCTGCAAGAATACGGATTGCTTCCTTGGGCAACCGTCCGCCAGAACGCTGAGCTGGGGCTGCGTATTCGCACTTTCTATGGACCGGATGGCAAACACGCGCCTGAGGATTTTCAACCCACTGTAACTGTCGATCCCTGGTTAGTTCGCCTGGGTATTGACTGGCTTGCCGACAAATACCCGGGTCAGATCTCCGGCGGTCAGCGCCAGAGAACCGCCATCGCCCGCACGTTGGCCGTAAAACCAGATCTTCTACTCATGGATGAACCTTTCTCGTCGCTCGATGCTCCCACCCGTGAAGGGCTGCAAACCCTGACCCTGGAGTTGGCCGCCGAACAAGGCCTCACATTAATCATCGTCACGCATGCTATCGAGGAGGCTGCTATCATGGGGCGCAGAATCCTGTTGCTGGGCACGCCTCCGAACACAGAACCCACAATCATCGACAATCCCGGAGCCGGCCAGCCGGACTACCGGGAGACCGTCGGTTACCTGGAAATGTGCCGGAACCTGCGCTCCAGACTGGAGGCGTTATGAGCCGGAGAGCAATCCTGCTGGCTGCACTCGTACTTTTGGTCCTCTGGCAGGTAGCATCCATGCTGGTCAACAAAGCCATCCTGCCCTCGCCCCTTAAGGTGGCTCAGGTCTTCATCACCGAATTGAACGACGGTTTGGTTACCCACTTTCTGGCCAGTTTGTGGCGGGTGCTCGCCAGCATGGGCCTGGCAATCCTCTTTGCCGCTCCTGCAGGATTAATCCTGGGACAATCGAAAAGCCTCGACAATGTTTTTTCCCCGATGATTTACTTGCTCTACCCCGTGCCCAAAGTGGTCCTTGTCCCGGTTGTGCTGCTCTTCCTGGGCATTGGTGATCTTCCTAAGATTACCATCATTTTCCTGATCCTGTTTTTTCAGATCCTCGTTTTGGTGCGTGATCAGGCGGCCGCCCTTCGCCCAGAACTGCTTCAGAGCGTATGCAGTTTGGGCGCGGGGCGCAGGGCTCTCTTTCGCTTTGTCTATCTTCCCGCCAGTCTGCCCGCCGTCTTGACTGCCTTGCGCCAGTCCATTGGCACATCGATTGCCGTGCTCTATGTCGCCGAATTGTTTGCAACCCAAAAGGGGTTGGGTTATTACATATATCTCAACGGCAGCACTCTGCTTAACTACCCGGCGATGTATGCAGGTGTTGTCGCCATGAGCCTGCTTGGGCTGGGACTATACTTCGGTGTTGACTGGCTCGAGCGCAGGCTCACTCCTTGGCAGATGGCGACCTGATACCGGCCGTTATTCCCACAAAATAACTCTGATATAATCGCGCTATGAAACCCATCCGGGAATTTCTGGAACTTATCAAGTTCGAACATACGGTTTTTGCGCTGCCTTTTGCTTACCTCGGCATGCTATTAGCCGCGCGAGGATGGCCGGCCTGGAGTGAATTCCTTTGGATTACGGTCGCAATGGCTTCCGCCCGCACGCTTGCGATGGGCACCAACCGCCTTGCGGATCGATGGATTGATGCACGTAATCCGCGCACCGCCAATAGACCCTTAATTAGAGGCACAATCGCGCTGCGAACGGCCTGGATCGGCACGGCCCTGTCCGCCATTATCCTGGCCATAGCTGCGTGGCAGCTCGGTCCTCTGCCCTTTCGCTTGCTCCCCGGCGCCTACCTGTTCCTGGTTGGCTATTCCTTCACCAAACGGTTTACGTGGTTATCTCATTTTATTGTCGGTTTTACGGATGGGCTGGCGCCGATGGGAGCCTGGGCCGCGATCCGCGGGTCTTTGTTTACAGTGGAAGACTTGCCCGCCTGGATCTTGCTCGCCGTCGTTACCCTGTGGATTGGCGGTTTCGACCTGATCTATGCCTGCCAGGATACAAAATTTGACCGCCAGGAAGGTCTGCAATCTATCCCGGCCCGGTATGGTATCGCAACCGCACTTCACCTCTCAACCCTCTCTCATATCCTCACACTCGTGCTTCTCGTAATCCTGGGGTATCTGTTAGCCCTCGGTTGGCCTTACTGGCTTGGATTGATTGTGGTCGCTGGACTTTTAATTTGGGAGCATACGCTGGTCAAGCCGGATGATTTAGCAAACATCAATGTGGCTTTTTTCAACATAAACAGCTACATCAGCGTCACACTTTTCCTTTCAATATTAATTTCGTTGTATCTACCGTAGATATGCGAACTTTTTGCATTCCGAAAAAATCAACTTCACGAAGAATGAGCCCAGGGCGCCTTCTGCCAGCGTTGGCGCTCCTGTCGCTCCTCCTTCTCGCCACCGTCCGGACAGTACATGCGGATGAGAGCGATGCTGAACCTTATGAAGAGCCGTACAGCGGGGCAGTGGTCTGCATGCCGGATAACCACCAAAAAAGTGTGCCGGGAGAATGCCTTCGGATGGGGCCGGCGGCCTATTTGAAACGAATGGCGGGTATGGGAATTACCTTCCCCATTCTTCCCTTCTCCGGTAAGGCTCCAGATCCTTCTCTAACCTATGTAGATATCCGCTATGGTCAAGTGGTCAATGTAAATGCTCCGGTCTACTCCTCGCTTGAGGATGCCCTAAAGCGAAAGAGCGTAGCGCGACGGATCGACTCTCCGTATAGTTTCATTTCCTACACGGATGAAGCTGTGGTGGATGGGAAGCGCTTTTACATGGTCGATTGGGAAGGATGGATGACCGCCAATGATGTCTCTCGCATCGGGACGCCGTCTCTTTTCCAGGGCCTGGAGTTCTCCCGGACGCCCCAACGTCCATTCGGTTGGATTCTTTACCCTGTACAGACTAAAAGTACGCCGGGCTCTGGAAATAATGATTATACCGGTCACGAATTATATCGTTATGAAGTGGTAGAGGTCCTTTCCATTGAAAACGTGGACGGCATGGACTGGTATATGGTTGCGCCCAATGAATGGATTCCCGAAAAACAGGAGTGGCAGCGGCTTATCGGCCGCGTGATCCCCAGCACCACACCTCCTGAAGGTGTCGAAAACGGTCGATGGATCGAGGTGAACCTGTTCGAGCAAACCATTGCCGTCTACGACAACCGTAGGCTGGTGTTCGCTACCCTGACCGCTTCCGGCATCGAACCCTTCTGGACCCGTCCAGGCCTGTTCAAGATCTACGAGAAACTCAATAGCACCCCGATGCGTGGGGCTTTTGAAGCGGATCGCTCTGACGCCTACTACCTGGAAGATGTGCCCTGGACAATGTATTACGATGAAGCCCGGGCCCTGCACGGCGCATACTGGCACAACAGCTTCGGATCGGTGCGTTCGCACGGCTGCGTTAATCTTGCCGTTGGAGACGCCCGCTGGATTTTTGATTGGGCTGAAGAGGGAGACTGGGTTTATGTATGGGATCCTTCAGGCCAGACACCGACAGATCCAGAGTTTTATGGAGAGGGCGGTGCCTAGATTTGGTTGGCGTTATGATAAACTTTGAAGCGATCAAGCCCCATACCCATACCTGGAGAGATTGATGCTCACATTACCCGAAAAAATTCTATTCTCTCTGGCGGTACTAGGAACTCTTTACGTCGCCTTGCTCGTTACAAATCGAATTATAAAAACCATCTTTCGGGGGAAAGGTCAAGTGGATTGGCAGCTGGCGCGCCGGCGGCTGATCTCTGTAACCGCAAAAATCATAACCTTTCAACCTGTTTTTCGCTTTCGATTTTGGCCAAGCCTTTTCCACGGTTTGGTCGCCTGGGCGTTCATTTACTACCTGCTCGTAGACCTGGGCGATGTTCTGGCCGGGTTCATTCCGGGCCTTGTGTTCTTAGGTACGGGAACAGTCGGGAATCTTTACCGCCTTGGCGCGGATATCTTGAGCGTGGCAGCGCTGGCAGGTATGGTGGCCTTAATCATCCGGCGCTTTGCTTTCCAGCCCCAGAATCTCACGACGCGGGAGGAAGTGCTGCTTTACCCGGGCGCCCGAGCAAGCATTCGCCGAGATTCCGCCATTGTCGGCGCCTTCATCCTGGTGCATGTCGGATCCCGCTTCATAGGCAAATCCTTCGATATCGCTGTTGAGGGAAGCGCCGATCCCTGGCAGCCTTTCGCCTCAGCCATCGCCAATCTGTGGTCCAATTGGAACCCAGCGGCCGTCATTGTTGGACAGCATGCCGGCTTCTGGTTGGCTTTGGGGACTATTCTGCTGTTCATACCCTACTTCCTCTATTCAAAACACCTGCATCTGTTCTTTGCTCCGATCAATTTCTTGGTCAGGCCAGCGCGACGTTCGATGGGCGCACTGGACGCGCTCGACTTCGAGGACGAAACCGTCGAACAGTTTGGCGCCACCCGGCTTGAAGACCTGGGCTGGGAACTGATCATGGATGCCTACGCCTGCATCATGTGCTACCGCTGCCAGGAAGTCTGTCCTGCTTATAACACCGGCAAGGTGCTCTCCCCCGCAGCCATGGAGATCAACAAGCGGTATTATCTAAATCACGAGGGCGCGCGACTGGCGAGCGGCGTTCCCAGCCAAAAAACCCTCACCGAGTTTGCCATCCCACCTGAGGCGGTTTGGGCGTGTACAGCCTGCGGCGCTTGCACGGATATCTGCCCGGTTGGAAACGAACCCATGCGAGATATCATGCAAATACGGCGCTCCCTGGTCCTCATGGAGAACGACTTCCCAGAGCAGCTGCAAACTGCCTTCCGCGGCATGGAGCGCACAGTTAATCCCTGGAATGTCCCCCCAACCGAACGAATGAAATGGGCTGAAGGTCTGGAGGTCCCCACCATCGACAAAAATCCTGATCCAGAAATATTGTGGTGGGTGGGCTGCGCTCCCTCCACAGACGCCCGAGCTCAAAAGACTGCTCGCGCATTTGTTGAAATCCTTAATACAGCCGGGGTTGATTACGCCGTGCTTGGTCAGCAGGAGCAGTGCAATGGCGATTCGGCCCGCCGCGCCGGCAACGAATATCTCTTTTATGAGTTAGCCCTGGCAAATGTGGACATGCTTAACCAGGTGGCCCCAAAGCGTATCGTGACCACCTGTCCACACTGCCTCCATACCATCGGCAATGAGTACCGAGATTATGGCGGTGAGTACCAGGTCATCCACCACAGCCAGTTGATCAACGAACTCATTAGTTTAGGTCGGCTGGAACTCAAGGACGACGCCAAAGGCGCCGTCACTCTCCACGATCCATGCTATCTCGGAAGGCAAAACAATATTCTGGATGAACCCAGGTCGGTGATTAAAGATACCCGGGCGGAGTTGGTCGAAATGCCTCGCCATGGGATGAAATCGTTCTGTTGCGGCGCGGGCGGAGCTCAAATGTGGAAGGAAGAAGAGGAGGGCGAAGAGCGTGTTAGCGCGAACCGTTTCCGCGAAGCTCAAGAAACCGGCGCGGATACCCTTGCTGTCGGCTGCCCGTTCTGCATGATCATGCTCTCCGATGCTAAGAACGCTGCCGGCAGCGACATGCAGCTCCTGGACATTGCTGAGATCGTTTCCCGGTCATTAAAAAATAAGCAGGGAGTCGTAGAGAGAGACGATGCTAGAGATCGAAGTTTCCTCAATGCAAAAGGAGGTCAGATCGGCGAATAAGGAGCGTGTATGACCAAAACGGTTGAAAAATTGAAAGAGGTATCTCTCCCGGTAAGCGAGATCATCCAGGATTACCGATTGGCATTTAAGAGTCGCCGGGCCAGCCTGATCGGCAGAAGGGAGGTGATGAGCGGAAAGGCTAAGTTTGGCATCTTTGGCGATGGTAAAGAGCTCCCACAAATTGCCATGGCGAAAGCGTTCAAGCCGGGCGACTTCCGCTCCGGTTATTATCGAGACCAGACTCTTATGTTCGCCATCGGGGAGACCACGCTCGCACAATTTTTCGCGCAGCTTTACGCCCATGCCGATGTGGACGCCGAACCAGCTACTGCGGGCCGGGCCATGAACGCCCATTTCGCTACTCGCAGCCTGCATCCGGATGGCACCTGGAAAAACCTGACCGAAATTCGCAACAGTTCCGTGGATCTTTCCCCGACCGGATCCCAGATGCCGCGGCTGGTGGGTCTGGGATACGCTTCCGTGCTATACCGAGAGCTGGAAGAGCTACAAAATCTCAGGCAATTCTCTAACCGCGGCAATGAAGTCGCCTTTGGAACGGTTGGAAATGCCACGACAGCCGAGGGGATGTTTTGGGAAGCAATAAACGCCATCGGCGTACTGAAAGCGCCGGTCGTCCTCTCGATTTGGGATGACGAGTATGGCATATCCGTGCCCAACCAGTACCAGATGGTTAAGGCCGATATCTCCGAGCTCCTGCAGGGCTTCAAGCGAGAACCGGACACGCGCGAAGGTTTCGATCTCTATCAGGTCAGAGGCTGGGATTACCCAGCCCTTGTAGAAACCTACCTTAAAGCCGCTCGTATAGCCCGGGAAGATCACGTTCCCTCAATTATCCATGTTGTTGAATTAACCCAGCCTCAGGGACACTCCACTTCGGGCAGCCAGGAACGTTATAAGTCCAAAGACCGCCTGCAGTGGGAAGAAGAGCATGATTGTATTCGGCGATTCCGACGTTGGATAGTGGAGCAGGGCATCAGTACGGATGAAGAGCTGGATGAAATGGAGCAAGCGGATCGAGAAGAGGTTGAAGAGATCCGCAAAGCGGCGTGGGACGCCTACCTGAATCCCATCCGGCAAGAACGCCGGGAAGTTGTCGATTTGATAAACAGCATTATGCCCAGTTCTGCCAAAACAGATGAACTCAGCGAGATCAAATCAAGGTTGATGGCTATCCAAAATCCGCTGCGGAGAGATATTTTGAGCTCCATTCGCGATGTCCTGATTGCCGTGCGAAATGAGGATATCCCGGCTAAATCCGAGCTCATTGGTTGGAAGCGCGAGTCCGAAAATATCAACCAGGAAAAAATAAGTACGCATCTTCACAGCCAATCGGAGGAAGCGGCATTAAAGGTACCGGAAATCAAGCCCAAGTTTGCGGAAAATTCGCCCACCGTTTATGGTTTTGAAGTGCTGAATGCCTGCTTCGATGCCGCTTTCGGGCGTGATCCCCGAGTAATCGCCTTTGGCGAGGATGTAGGCCGGCTGGGTGACGTAAACCAGGGGTTTAAAGGTCTTCAGGAGAAATATGGCAAATTGCGCGTCTCGGACACTGGAATCCGTGAATGCACCATCGTTGGTCAAGCCATTGGCATGGCAATGCGCGGCCTGCGACCCATTGCGGAAATCCAATACCTTGACTACCTCTTGTACGCCTTACAGATCATTTCAGATGACCTGGCTACCGTCCATTGGCGATCAGCCGGCGGGCAGAAAGCACCGGTCATCATCCGCACGCGTGGTCACCGCCTTGAGGGGATCTGGCACTCCGGCTCACTCCTGGCTGGCGTGATCGATTTCGTGCGCGGTGTATATGTGCTCGTACCGCGCAATATGACCCAGGCCGCTGGCTTCTACAACACGCTTTTGCAGTCGGACGACCCGGCAATCGTCGTGGAGGTGCTGAACGGATACCGTTTAAGGGAAAAGCTGCCGGAGAACATTCATGAATTCACAGTTCCGATCGGAATTCCCGAGGTGATCCGAGAAGGCACTGACATCACTTTGGTTACTTATGGCGCATTATGTCGGATCACGATGGAAGCCACCAATTTACTCAGCAAAGTGGGCATCGAATGCGAAGTGGTTGATGTTCGTTCGCTGCTGCCATTTGATATCACAGGAGTCATCCTCGAATCCCTCAAGAAGACCAATCGCATCCTTTTCTTGGATGAAGATGTTCCGGGTGGGACAACTGCCTATATGATGCAGGAAGTTCTTGAGAAGCAAAGCGGTTATTACTGGCTCGATTCAGAACCGCGCACCCTCGCCTCCAGGCCTCACCGGCCTGCCTATGGTTCAGACGGAGACTATTTCTCCAAGCCGAACGTCGAGCAAATCTTCGAAACCGTCTATGAAATAATGAACGAGGTTGACCCGGAGGCCTATCCGATCTTCTATAATTAAATTATAGTGCGGAGGAAAAATGCCCACCAAAGTTATCCTACCCCAACTCGGCGAATCTGTTGATGAAGCCACCGTCAGCAAATGGCTTGTAGCAGAAGGGGACGAAGTCAAGGAATTCGATCCACTGCTCGAGGTCAATACCGATAAGGTAGATTCGGAAATCCCCAGCCCTGTTACAGGAACTATCCTGGAAATCCTGGTGCCGGAAGGCGAGACTGTGCAAGCGGGAACAGTGCTGGCTTATATCGCAGAACCTGGAGAAGAGATTTCAGAGGCAAGGGAAGACGGAAAAGGCAAGACAGGCGAAGTCGAAGTCACAGAAGCGGTAGATGAAAAACAAGCTTACTCACAAGCCGAAGAACCATCTAAGACCCCTCATCCAGTGTCCGCTCCCAAACAACAAGTTGAAGCACCCAGTCCAGGCCGGGACAGGCAGCTCGGATTCATCTCACCAGTGGTATCCAAGATCGCCAGTGAGCACAATGTTGATCTTAGGGACGTGACCGGAACTGGCCGCGAAGGCCGCATTACCAAAAAAGATGTTTTAACGTATCTCGAGCAGCGTGAACACGCTCCTGCGGAGTTTACAACGGCGCGGCCCGCCAAAGCACCCCCAGCATGGCAAATCCCTGTCGCTCCTGACGAGAAACCTTCCCCAGTGACAAAACCGTCCCCGATGCCCGCAGCGACTCCAGGAGAGCTGATCCATCACAGCCTCATGCGGCGGAGGATCGCCGAACATATGGTCCACAGCAAGCGTACTGCGCCGCACGTCACCACTGTAATGGAAGCCGACATGTCCCGTGTGGTAGCGCATCGCGAGGCAAATAAAGGTAGTTACGCTCGGGAGGGAGCCAATTTAACTTTCACCGCTTACTTCGTGGCTGCTTCGGTTGCTGCTCTTAAAGCGCATCCTATCGTCAACTCATCCTGGGAGGAGGAAGGCGTCCGGATTCAACCAGACATTAACATCGGTGTGGCTGCATCGTTGGGCGAGCAGGGCTTGATTGTACCGGTCATTAAGAATGCCGATCGGTTATCCCTGCTCGGGATAGTGCGCACGATAAACGACCTGGCGAACCGGGCGCGCGCCCGCCAGCTGCAGCCAGACGAAGTGCAGGGTGGTACATTTACCATTACCAATCATGGTGTCAGCGGTTCGCTGTTCGCCACGCCGATTATTAACCAACCGCAATGTGCAATCCTGGGAGTTGGCGCAATTCAAAAGCGGGTCGTGGTAATCAATGACGCCATCGCCATTCGTCCGATGGTATACATCTCTCTGACGTTTGACCATCGCATCCTGGATGGTGCCATCGCAGATTACTTCCTGGCGAAGCTGGTAGAATCTCTAGAAAACTGGCAGTAATTCCGATAATTTTTTGAGAAACGAGGAGGCCCATGAGCGATTATGATGTCATTGTCCTCGGCGCGGGTCCAGCCGGCTATGTCGCTGCAATTCGCGCTGCGCAACTCGGCCTAAAAACCGCAGTTGTAGAAAAGGAATTTCTGGGGGGCATTTGCCTGAACGTTGGCTGTATCCCTTCCAAAGCACTGCTCCGCAACGCAGACATCGTCCACATAATCCGTGAACGAGGCAAGGATTTTGGTTTTTCCTTTGAAAACCTTCAACTTGATTATTCCAAAGCGGTTCAACGCAGCCGGCAGGTCTCGGAACGCCTGGTCAAAGGGGTCGGGTTCCTGATGAAGAAGAACAAAATCGACGTGCACATGGGAGAAGGGAAGATTACGGCCAAGGATACCCTATCGGTGACCAACGAAGAGGGAGAAACTAACGAACTGAAAACGAAGAATATCATTGTCGCTACCGGTGCCCAGGCCACGGTGCCATCCGGCTGGGAAGTTGACGGCGAGCATATCCTCACTTACTGGGCAGCTATCTTGAAAGAAAAACACCCCGAATCGGTCGTGATTATCGGCGCTGGTCCGGTCGGTGTGGAGTTTGCTACTATTTGGAATTCATATGGCGTCGACGTAACCATTGTTGAGATGCTACCTCGTTTGGTCCCTTTAGAGGACGAGGAAAGCAGCAAAGAACTCGATAGAGCGTTCAAAAAACGCGGCATTAAATTCCTGACCGGTCACCGGGTTGAGTCACTGCAGGCCAAGAAGAATAAAGTTGAAGTCAAGGTATCCGGTGATGAAGGCGAGAAAACATTAGAGGGTGAGCAAGCGTTGATTGCGATCGGCTTCAGCCCTAACAGTAGAGGATTCGGGCTCGAAGAGCTTGGCGTTGAGACCGATGACAGAGGCTTTGTCCAGGTTGACGAGCGGATGGCTACTAATGTACCCGGAATCTGGGCAATCGGGGATGTGACCGGCAAGTTAATGCTGGCTCACGTCGGATCAGCGATGGGCATTATATGCGCCGAAAACATTGCTGGCGTTGAAACGACCACGCTGGACTATGAGATGATGCCTCGAGTCACCTTTTGCCAGCCTCAGATCGCATCCTTCGGTCTGACTGAAGCCCAGGCCAGGGAACGGGGTCATGATGTAAAGGTGGGTCGCTTTCCCTTCTCGGCGAACGGCAAAGCCCTTGGGCTTGGGGAGCCGGTCGGATGGTGCAAAATCATCACCGATGCCAGGTACGGGGAAATCCTTGGCGCCCATCTGGTTGGTCCAGAGGTAACTGAATTGTTACCCGAGTTGACGATTGCACAGATGATGGAACTCACACCCGCGGAAATCGCGCGCAATGTCCATTCACACCCAACTTTGAGCGAAGCCCTCATGGAGGCCGCTCACGACGCGGAAGGGCACTCCATCAATATCTGATTTTTCACAACTCCGGTTTTGGTAAGCAACGCACCTTAATTTTCCTTTAGTCCATCAACCTTTGAACTCGGGAGGAGTTTGAGCCGCCTGCACACTTTGTCAATTATTTGTGAAATAATGTTCGCAATCCCCTACAAAAGTTGCAACTCATATAAAATTATGATATAATATTTAGGTAATATCCCCGATGAGCATTTTCTGAGAATCCAAAAATCCAGGAGTTTGATGAGCAAGATAATTGACGAGAACCTTTTAACGGCAATTGAAGAAAAAGAAGAAAGTCCCACCCCGGTTGCTCGCATCATCGAGTTGGGTCGAGAACAGGGGCACATTAGCAGCGACGATATACTGAACAACTTTCCCGAAGCCGAACAGGATATTGACCAATTAGAAGAGATCTTTGCGGCCCTATTAAATGCAAACATTCCCTATATCGGCGATGTTGGCGAATTAGAAGCTACCGATCGTGAGTTGGAGGAAGAAGAGGATGAAAGAAAACCGGATCGTCAGGACGAAGCGGAAGACCTGCTCGCCAACATCGACATCAGCGATACCATCGGTCTTTACCTAAAAGAAGCAGCCAGCATTCCTCTCCTCACAGCTGATGAGGAGATTTATCTGGCGAAAAAAATTGAGCGGGGCCGTGAAGCCCGAGAAAAGCTGGCCCGAGGGGGTTTAAACGAAAAGAAGCGGGAAAAACTCCGCCGAGAGATCGAGGAAGGCTGGGAAGCCCGCGAACATCTGATCACTGCAAATTCCCGGCTGGTGATCAGTGTAGCCAAGAAGTACATGGGCAGGGGCGTCCCGTTCCTGGATCTAATTCAGGAAGGCAATATTGGTTTGATGCGCGCCGCCAAAAAGTTCGATTATAAGCGTGGTTACAAGTTCAGCACGTACGCAACCTGGTGGATTCGCCAGGCGGTAACCCGAGCGATTGCTGACCAAGGGCGTACTATCCGAGTTCCCGTACACATGGGGGACCAGATCAGCAAAATGCTGCGGACTCAGCACCAGCTTAAGCAGGAATTTGGGCGGGATCCTACGGTCGAAGAACTGGCTGAGGCACTGGATGTGACCCCCAACAAAGTGGAGCACATGATCCAGGTAGCCAGGCGACCGTTTTCTTTAGAAATGCCGATCGGCGAGGAGGAAGACGGCATGTTGGGAGATTTCATTGAAGATCATGATACACCGGCGCCGGATGAAACGGCTACAAATAACATTTTACGTAAGCATCTTGAAGAGATGCTCGACACCCTTCCACCTCGGGAAGCACGCATATTGCAGTTGCGGTACGGGTTATCCGACGGAAAAATCCTGACGCTAAACGAAGTGGGCCGGAAGATGGGCGTTACCCGCGAGCGGGTTCGACAGATTGAAGCCCAGGCCCTCCGGCGTTTACGCAGCCCGCGCATCCAGCGCCAACTGCGGGCTTATATTGAAGAATAATCCTTGGGGCGACCTAATCGAAAGGTGGTAATCTAACGGCTACCACCTTTATCTATTAAAGCGCAGTAGAAACGTCGCGCTTCATCCATTACTTGCCGGTAGTCTGCCTTTTCAGCAATCAGCTGTAGATTATGCTGCGCCGCGCTCTGGCGCAATTCCCGGGCCTCCAATCCCTTCATAATTGCATCAGCTAAGGCTTTTGAGTCGCGGGATGATACCAATAGACCATTTACGTCGGGCCGGATCCATTCTCGAAGAGATTCGATGTCTCCCGCAATCGGAAAGCAACAGCAAGCCATGGCTTCCAGGAGCGTATTCGGGGTACCATCGTGTTCGCTGGGCGAGACGCTGATCAACGATTTCCTGAAGAGATCGGCCATTTGCGCATGGCTCTTTTCAGGAGCCAGGATTACCGAAGAACGAACGCCCAACTGATTCACCCATTTCTCAGCCAGCGCCTCTCCGCGCATCCCGGTGCCAATAAACCGGACCCTGGGAAAGGATTTTAACACCAAAGGAATCGCTTTGAAAAACGTGTCATTGCGCACATATGCTCGGAATCCCCGTGGGTTTATCACGGTTGGGATTTCTTCGCGGGTTTTCAATTCTGATTCAGATGGAGGATAAAAGATCTCCCGCTGTACCCCACCCGCTCCAGGTAGTACAATCACCCGCCTGTCCTCAACAAATCCCCAAGCGTGTGCTAAGCGTAAATCCCGGTGACAATCTGTGTGCAAAGCGTTCGCTCGTTTTAGCGTCCGCTCCGTGAAGGAGCGCATTAACGGCGTGGCGGGCGCGTGCAAGGTTAAATCGTTCCCCCAAACCGAAACCAGCAGAGGCGATTTAAGGTTATCAAAATTTTCCACCGCCAGAGCTGCCAACATGCCTTCAAAAGGTATCCGCATGGCGTGAATCAGATCTGGCTGAATCTCTCCGATCAACCGGCGCAATATCTTGGCTCCTCTTGGGAGCGTTAATGGACCCACCCAGCGCCTGAAGGCCGTCCGCGCCCGGGTCGTTCGTCCACCCCACAGCACTCGCTGACTGGCATTCTTCGCGACCAGGGGCCGAGAATTTTTAAACTCGCTCAGCCCTACCGGAACGATATTCAAGGAAGCAAAATCCAAGCGGGCATCGCAAGGAAATGTTGAAGCCAAATGCACTTCGTCACCCTGCTCCACGAAGTGACGGATCCAGTTCAGGGCAATCGGCGAACGACCGTCAGCAACGAAAAGCAGCCTCACAATGAAATCTCTGAAATTGGATTGTCGCTGGGAACCACAACCCGGACCGCGTGCGGTATTACTCTGGCTTGTGCAGGCGTTTCTGCTATCATTTCCCCATCCACCTGGATTTTTTGAGGCGGATCAGACCGGACAAGGACCCCACGCACCTGCCAGCGTTGCAGCGCCTCGCGGTTTTCCTCTCCATCTAATACGCTTGCTGCCAGTGAAAGTAAGGATGGAAGATCGGCCCTCCGTAGAACGATGACATCCAAAAGACCGTCATCTAACTGGATATTTGGAGCCAGGTATAACCCTTCGCGTCCCATCAGGCCTGAATTTGCAATAATACAGGTCAGACCCTGAACTTCTATTTCCTGATCTCCAAATGAAAGCTGATAGGTAGCGACAACCGGGTCCGCCAGTGCCTCGAGGGCTGACAGGCCATAGGCCAAAATCCCAAGGCGATCCTTCCTTTCTCGATCGGCTCCCGCAACCATGGCAGCTTCCAGACCCAGTCCGGCGCGCAGAATGAAATAATTGTCTCCAATCTGCCCCAAATCGATTTTCCGCACGGCGCAATTTACATTCACCGCGAGCGCGCTGGCCTCTACCAGGTCTCTCGGAATTCCCAAATCTATCGCCAGCACGTTTGCAGTGCCTCCGGGAATGATCGCCATAGGCACTTCACTGTGCATCAACCCACTCGCCACCTCCATGACTGAGCCGTCCCCTCCATAAACGACCACCCGATCGACTTTCTTCTTGATAGCTTGCCGGGCAAGGCGGTAGCCATCCCCGCGTTTTTTCGTGACAAATACTTCCCAATCTACTCCGGCGGTCGTGCATGCAAGGTTTAGCGTCTTTAAGATAGCCTGGTCTTTTCCTGCGGCTGGATTTACGATCACGTGGATCAGGTCTAAACCCTCTTGCCGAGTTTCCCTCCTAACCAGCAGAGTTTTCAACCGCTCGAGAATACCTTCGGAGCGATCTTGATCAGCGGATTCTTCCCGGGTCTCGTGCATATCTATGTCTCACATACTCAATTTTTCTTAACACCAAAAGTGGATAGTGCCTTTACAAAAACTTGAACCATATTTTCGAGGTTGTATTCTTCAGCCACGATCCGATAGGATTCAGCGCCCATTTTACGGAGGCGCTCCACGTCGGATAAGGCCACTCGAAGTGCCTGCTCCAGCGCGCTGTCATTGTTGGGAGAAACGATCCACCCATTCCCGGGTCCCCGATCTCCGCGCGTTCGGACCATTTCGCCCTGGGTGCCATCTCCTTCTGCCACGATCACCGGCAATCCAAAAGACATCGCTTCCTGAACAGCCAGGCCCCCAGTTCCGGGAAGTACAAACAGGTCTGCACGGGCAAAATATAACTCCAACGCAGCGCCGCGCAGTTCGCCTAAGAACTGCGCTTCAGGATAAATCTCCGCAGCAAGGGACTGCAATTCGCTGCGGGCCGGTCCATCCCCGACAACCCAAATATCCGGCTGCAAATTTTCTGGCAGTCTCGCACAGGCCCATAGCAGGTTATCGATCCGCTTACGTTTTTGCAGGCGACCTACAAACAACACCCTTGGTCGTCCTTCGAACTGCGGCGGCCTTCCTGGCGGAGGAAATCCCGGCCGGGAAGCGACTGCATTTGGAGCGACGAAAATCTTTTCCACCGGCAGACCGACCTGCTGGTACTGGCGGGCACCCTTTTGGCTATATGCGATTACGCTATCAAAGGAAAGGATAAAACTTCGCCAAAGCCAATCCTGCAATTTCCGAAAGACACCTTCCTCCCGACCCGGAGCGCTTAATCCGCGCACACCCAGACCCCAGCCAACAACCGGACGGTTTCTTTTATGCATCCAGCGCAGCGCAGCTCGGACGCTCAAATACCGCGCGTTGGCTTCAACGATCAGAACATCTGGATTCCATGTGTCCAGCCACTTATACAATCCACCTTGCCAAAGGAGATAAGGAGCAGCATGAGGGTGAAAGATCTCCCAGTTCCTCGCGTGCATGAATTCTGCATTCTTCAATTGATTGATCATGCCGATCGACTCGTCCGCCCGCGATTGCCCTGCGAACACGCTCACGCCCGCGGAACACGCGTTCGCTAAAGCATTGAAGAATCCAGCGCGATAAGCCGGTAAAACGCGCTGGATAATTCCAACACGACCCGGGAATATATCAGGAGGTTGGGAATCTTTTGATCTTATGCTTTGGGTTTGGCGATCAGATAAGACTTCCAATCCAGTTCCTCAATGCCCTTCACTTCAGGATAAGAGGGTTTCATCCGGTAAATCCGGTAATCCCTGGAGATCAAAATATCCCATGCAACTGCTGCTGCTTCTGGCCCGTGCAGTTCCAATAGTAACAGAGGTCTGCCTTCGACGAGCAGTCTATTCATTCCTGGCAGCGCCAGAACTTCACCGCCCTCGATATCCATTTTTATCACCTGTGGCACGGGATTTCCTTCCTGGTAGACAAATTCATCCAGGGATATTCCAGGGACGGAAATCGACCGGCTATAGCTAAGTTTTTTGCGCCCCACAGAGCCTTCAGCTTTCCCCATTCCCCCGGAAGGACCTATCAAAAAGTTTACCCGGCCAACCCTGTCTATGACGGCGGCAGATACAACTATAACCCTGTCCTGAAAGTTATTCGCAGCCAAGTTTAATTGTAACCGCTCTACATTGGATGGCAATGCTTCAAACGCGATAACGCTTCCCTTCTCACCGACACTTCTTGCAAATAAAAGGGAAATGTACCCTATGTTTGCGCCGACATCGTACACGACCATTCCAGGTTCTACCAGATGCTTGACAGCCCTTTGCAGTTCCGGTTCATAAGTGCCCAGCCAGTAATCCTTTTCGCTCTTCAAATCCAGATGCATGGCTAAACCGCGCAACCCGCCCCCAGCGATGTAAACCTTAGTCTGCTCATCCGGCACGGCCTGATTTAGTCCTCGACGAATCGCTTGCGCTAATGAGGGGAATCGATAGACCGCCCGTTTAACCGGCATTGGTAACAAGCGCGCCACCCATGCAGTAAAATCTATCACTGGTCTCCTCATGGAACTTCAACCGAGCATAGCTTCCAAATACCCATCCACCATTCGATCCAATCCAAAAAGATTTTCGGCTCGTGCTCTTGCGGCCCTGCTGTAGACCTCCCGGTTTTCCAGGATTTCGAACGCCGCCTCGGCCAGGGACCGGGTATCCGGCGGGTCTAACCTCCAGGGATCACCGCCATAAGGCACCACCTTACCTGCGCTGCCAGCCAACAGCTCCGGCAATGCCCCGGTTTCAAAAGCAACTACCGGTGTGCCGCTGGCCATCGCTTCAAGGACGGAATTCGGACACGCCGCATTAATATCTGCGGAAAAGAGCAAATGGGCGCTGCGATCGAGCTCCGCCACCTGCTCGAGCGGCACCAAACCTGCCCATTTCAGGCTTACCTGCTTATCGCTTCCAGACCTGGCCAGCTTTCTCTCAATGCCAGCCTTTGTCTTATCATTTACTTGTCCCACAACCACCAATTCTACCTCGTGATCTCCAAATCGCCTATGCGCAACGCCCAATTGATCGGATAACCGTAACGACAATGATAATGCATGTTCTAATCCCAGCTCATAGCCACCCATAATCTTCCCTTCCACCATCAAAACTCGCACCCGGTCTGTGGGCAACCCTCCCTGTTCGTCTGGTCTAAACACTTCCAAATCAACTCCGTTATAGACGACGGAACTTGGGATTCCTGCTTTCCCACCGGCGTTCTCCCACCATTTGCGGGCAAAAATGCTCTGGTATACCACGCGGTGAGCCAGGCGATTGCGAATCAGGCGGAGAATCAAGTTTCCATATTCCGCCCGCAGGTAATGGCGAAATCCGGTCCGCCGCACCCGGTGCACCCAGTTCATGCCATCCAGGCGCTGGACTATCCGCACGCCGCGCCGGCGCGCCCG
>DATCIL010000578.1:0-1487 GCA_036507795.1 Anaerolineales bacterium
AGCGGCAGGACGAACAGTGGGAGCAGGTAAGGATTGGGATCGAGTGGGTTATGCAGGATGGTTGAAATCCATTTCAACGGCCACGCAGGTCGAACTGCGATGCTGATAGAAAGAAAGATGACCAGGCCGGCAAAGCCCCGCTTCGTCGGGTTGGCCAGGAAAGACGCCATACCAATGTTTGGCTTGCAAGCTACCAACCATTGAAGTGACGGGATCAACACAGCAGCCACGATCAAGGGCGACCATTGGATGACCGAGCCTGCCAACCAAAATGGCGCGCTCAGGAAAATCGGCATTCGCTTCCAACCCTCGGCAGAGATCGCAAAAGCGAGCAGGGCAGCGCTCAGGCCGAAAAACAGCGCTCCCGCCACATAAGGATCTAACCAGGCAAAAGGCAGCGCGATGAAGGCAACCGTCAGGGGATAGCGAAAATAAGTTTGGAAGGGATATTCCCCACTGGGCTGAATTTCGACATACGGATCTTCCCCGGCAACCAGGAAATTCGCCGCCCGCCAGGGCCAGGTAAAATCGGCGGCCAGCGCACCACGATCAACCAATTTCAGGTAAGAGAGAGCGGCGCTGGCGCAGCCGATCAATATGATCAGCAGGACTCTCGTTTTCGTACTCACGTTCAAGATTAACCTTGCTGTAAGCGACAGGTCTCATTGAGTCTAGTTCCCGGTGCAAAAGGGCTCTCTGGAGCGTTTGCGGCACAGGAAACGGTCATAAGAATGACGGCCGTAAGAATGGCTTGGCCGGGGACGGCGGCTGGAGCCGGTTTTTTTTAGTATATCATTCGTGGGGAGGTCTGCTTTGGCAGCAAGAGACCGGACATGGGAGGACCTGTATATGTTCAGTATGAGCAGAAAATGAGCAGCTTCTGACCTTGAAAGTGAATAGTAAACCCGCCTAAACTGTGGTCGTCATCGATGATGACCACAGTTTATGCATTTACGAAAATGGCATTAATCGAAGGAGGTGACGGACATGAGCTAATCGAAAATATTGCCTCTCAAAACAGGGGTGGACCAATATTAATTGGCAAGCGTGCCTGAGCTATGGCCGGCGCGCTGAACTGCATGAAAATCTTGTTAAGCAAAAGGAGAAAAGATCGTGTTTGGCAATAAAGTTGTATTCAGAACCACCATACTCCTGGTGATAGCCATGAGCCTCCTGGCCGTAGGCCTGGCGCCAGTTCCCTCTCGGGCAGCCAGCCATCGCGAGGCCCCGTTGATCTCACTAGACCCCACGGCCGACATCACCGATTTCTTTATGTTTCGCAGCTATGAGACCGGCAAGGAGGATAAGGTCATCCTGATTATGGATGTAATTCCCGGCGAAGAGCCCAGCTCTGGCCCCAACTACTGGAACTTTGATCCCAACGTACTGTATGCCTTCAACATTGATAACAACAAAGACGGCAAGGCCGAAGATATCCGCTTTGAATTCCAGTTTAGCAGCGAATTTCGCGGTATCAACAAGGATCT
>DATCIL010000579.1:0-2219 GCA_036507795.1 Anaerolineales bacterium
TACCAACCAAATTTAATGAATCTTAACACAAGGGGCACCAAGGATCACAAAGCATTTAAAAAAATATCTTTGCACTCCTTCGTGTGACTTTGTGCCCTTGTATATTTGAGTTAGAACCTTAACAACAAGAATAGTCAAAACGCCAGTTTTAGTCCATACTATGCCTGAGGAAGACCGAAGCGGCTACTTTGTTTAGTGCCTGAGGAGCATAGCTGCCTCTTCACGAAGATTGCCGTTCTTCCGCTCAGGCGACCCGATTAGGAACATTGGGGCTGTGATCAGCACAGGCCCCGAATCAAGCACAAGGCTGGGTTGGTAGCATGGGACTGGGCGCGGTAGCCGCAGAAGGCTTCCAAGATGTCTCGAAACGAAAGGAGAAACGAAAATGGCTACCCTTCGGATCATAGGGATTGACTTGGCCGTAACTGCGGCTCATCGGGCGATTGTCCTGGACAGCGCCAGCAACCAATTTGTCAGCCACGTGATCAGTTTTCACGCCAACCCAGCCGAGATGGAAGGTGTCCTGGCAGCAGCTCGCAAAGGTGCGCCAGCCAACACTCGCGTGATTGCGGTATTAGAAGCCACGGGAATGGCGTGGTTCACGGTGGGGACCTATCTTCACCGGCGTGGCGTAGAAGTGTACCGGGTCAACGGCCGCCAGACGGCCGACCAGCGCAAGGTGTACCACCGGCATGCCAAGAGCGACCGCATCGATGCCCGCGTGCTGCCTCGACTGTACCTGAATGCTGCGGAGCGGATTACCCGCTTGTTCCTGCCCGAGCCAAGGATCATGGAACTGCAACGTGTGTGTCGGGAAGTCACGCGCTTGAGCCAGCAGATCAGTGCCAGCAAGAACCGCCTGCTGGCCATCGACAACTTCGCCTGGCTGGGGATCAAAGACATCCTGCCGCCTTATGAGGCCCCGGCTCGTTGGTTCCGCCGGCAGTGGTATAACCCTTGGCAGGTCTACCAGGCCGGCAGCGAAGCGTTGAAACAGGCCTGGCTGCAGTCCCACGCAGATCCAGAGCAGGATCTCAGTTGGGTCGAGGCACTGGTCGCTCAGGCTCAGCAGGTGATGGCCTTCTATGGGGAACCAGCACCGATTGACTATGAGCGCCTGCAAGCCTTCCTGGGCCGCGAGCAAGCCCGCCTGGAACAAGTCGAAGCCCAGAAACACTTGCTGCAACTCAAGATGCTCCGCCCGCTCTACCGGCAACTCTATCCGCAGCGCTACCTGGAAAGCTTGCCCGGCGTGGGACAGGACAGCGCAGCCGTGTTCATCGCTTTCGTAGGGGATATCCGCCGCTTCCCTTCGCTCAATGACTTCCTGGGTTGGAGCGGCATGATCCCCTTCAGCAGCCAGAGCGGCCAAGGGCAGACCAGGGGTTTGCACATCACTCAGGCTGGCCCGGACTTGCTCAAAAGAACCGCCTTTCTGACTGCCAACATCGCTCGCCTGTATGACCCGCAAATCGCCGTCGTGTACTACGACCAGATGGTCAACAAAGGCAAACACCACCTCCAGGCGGTGTGTGCTTGTGCTACGCATTTGCTCACCCGGGTCTTTGTCGTCCTGCGAGAGAACCGCCCCCTGGAACTGCGGGATGTGGACGGAAGCCCCATCAGCAAGCAGCGCGCTCGGGCCATTTGCCAGCAGCATTACACCGTCCCGGAGCAAGTGCGCCGGCAGAATAACCATCGTGTCCGCACTCAGCGTGCCGAACAACGCTTAGAGCAGCGCACCCAGCGCCGCCAGTTGAAGCAAAGAAGCAAAGGATAATTCGAGCTTACCCAGCCGAAAGCCGTAAACGGCACATCCTTTGCTTCAAGGATGAGTCTACAATCTTTTTGGGGTGGCGTCAACTTCTTCACGACACCACCTTCGGTTCAATGCGGCTTGTGCCCGGTTTGACTATTCAGTTGGTAAGGTTCAATCTACTTGACAAAATTTAGAACATCTTCGTGGTAAAAATCTTCCCGCCGCCATCCGCTTTGCATCCTGCACCCTGCATCCTGAAACTCCCAACCATCAACCTCCCCTCTTCATGACAAATATCACTATCCTTTAAACCCAAATAAATGTAAAATTGTATAAACGCCAAACGGGGACAGTATTCATTGCCGGTCAACGAAAAGGAGCCGCAACATGACCAAAAGAGTCGCCATTTTGACCGGGGGCGGGGACGTGCCCGGCCTCAACATGTGCTTGAAGAGCCTGG
>DATCIL010000580.1:0-1865 GCA_036507795.1 Anaerolineales bacterium
AACGGTGTACTCACCCAGGTGGCTACGGACGGTGATCTCGCCCTTGTGCTGCTCAATAATATGCTTGATGATGGCAAGGCCTAAACCGCTGCCCTGTTTCCGGGAGATCGACGCTTCGGGGCTGCGGAAGGTGGGATTGAAAATGTGCGGCAGGTCCTCCGTCGCGATGCCGCGGCCATTGTCCGAAACGCGGATGTAGAGCCGCTCGTTGTTCACGGTGGCGTTGACGATGACTTTGGGGTGGATGTCAGGCCGGCGATATTTCAGGGCGTTGTCAATCAGGTTTTCCATCACGTGGGTCAATTGGGCGCGGTCTCCCAGAACGGGGGGAAGCCGCTCCGGGCCTTCATATTGAATGTTGGCGCTGGCCGCTTCGGCCCAATCGCCGTATTTCATGAGCGCGCTCTTGATCACGGCGCCCATATTGACCGGTTGGAGCGTAATGGCCCCTTTTGTTTCCAGATGCGCCAGGAGACGCATGTCCGTGACCATTTTGCCGAGGCGGCGCGCTTCCTCCACGGCGAGGGAATGATTGCGATCCCATTCTTGACCTGGGCGCGGCGCTTTGGTGAGATTACTCAGGCACGTGAGGATGGTCTGGAGAGGCGTGGAAAATTCGTGCGAGAGGAGGTAGATGGCCTGCCGGTAATTCTCCTGGGCAGTCAGGCGTTGCTTTTGGACCAGACGCACGTATGTGATTTGTTTGCGCACCTCGAAGACGAGGCCGATCCCCAGCGCCAGTATGATCACGGCGGCGATGCCGAGAAAAATGAGCCAGAAGACCTGGAACTCGATGACGATAGAGAGGATTTGGCTCAGCCCGACCATGACGGCTTGTCCCTACAAGGCGCGGAATTTATAGCCCCAGCGATGGACGGTGAGGATATAGCGGGGCGTGTGAGGGTCGGGTTCTATTTTTTGGCGCAGCCGGGCAATCATGGTGTTGATGGCGGCATCGCTGACCTCCTCGGCGCTGGCCGCTCCCCAGACGTTGTCCACAATGTCCTCGCGCGTGCACGGCGTGCCGGCATGTTTCACCAGATAGCCGAGGAGTTCAAATTCCTGAGGAGACAGCTCGACGATCTTGTCCGCCAGTGTGACGAGGCGGCGCCTGAAGTTGATGCGCAGCTGTTCGTCGACCTCTAGCCACCCATCTGATTCCCCGCTGGACTTCAGGGCGCTGGTCATCCGCAGCAGTGCCCGGACTTGCGCGACGATTTCGCGCGGGTCTGTGGGCTTTTCAAAGTAATAGTCAGCCCCGAGCCTCAGCCCGATTTCTCGATCAACGAGTTCCTTCTTGACGCCGGAGATCATGATGATCGGCACGTACGCGGGCCGCTTGCGTATCTCCAGACAGACGTCGTAGCCATCTTTGTCCGGCAGGCGTACGTCCAGAATTAACAGGTCAAAGTTGGCGGATTGAACGATCGAGAGAGCCTCTGCAGCGGTTGACACCCCGACCACCTCAAAACCCTCCCGCTGGAGAGTATCCGCCAAGGATAATCGCCAGGGCTCTTCGTCGTCAATGACTAGGATGCGTGCGCTCATATCGTCACTTGGTCACCTGTTTGAAGAGGCTGTGGATGGATCTCCTGCTTGCAAGGATCTGGCCTGACTGGGCCGTGGGAGACGGTTGGATGTTCTCCCTTTCCGCATCGTTGCGAGAATGGCAAGGACTTGCGGATGGCCCTAATGGGCTAGAAATAGGGTATTGACAAAACTCCTCAGTGTGAATAGTATTGCAAATATATGTCAATATTATAACATGACTGTCATTTATTATTGTTACAATTTTATAATTAATCTCTGATTATTGCAAGTATCTTCTTTAAAGGGACAGATTCTGATATCCCGCTCTGTTCTGG
>DATCIL010000581.1:0-1515 GCA_036507795.1 Anaerolineales bacterium
CGATACCGTAGCCTAAGGCTGAGGCTGGCCCACAGATATCAGCGGCTTTGAGCCAGGGAATACCGTTCCGTCTGACTACCCACGTAACGGCTAAAGCGCCCCCCAGCATTCCTCCGTACCAGCTAAATCCCGAACCGCTCCAAAGAAAATCCCAGGGAGAGCGGATAAAATGAGTCCATTCCTCCAGGATAAGTAAAAGCCTAGCCCCGATGAGCCCCCCGACCACCCCGGCACTGACCATAGTGGCGGCAAGGTCGGGATCGCAGCGGTAGCGTTTGAGTTCCAGACGGATAATCCAACCAGCGGCAAGAGCGCCTAAAGCCCAAAATACCCCCAAGCTGTAAACCGTAAAGGGGCCGATCTTAAATAGAATCGGGTACATTCATAACTCCTGGCGGTTCGCTTCTTTTCGAACAAGCAGCTTCATCCTAGCCGATCCTGTAATCCGTACAGTCTCGCCAACAAAGATATCCTCTCAAAAATCGCCCCTTACAAAAAGGGGTCCCATGGCCGCTTCTTTCCCATGCGCGGGATGAACCGAGGCACCTGTTCCATGTACTCGCGGTACTCCGGGAGGCGCTGTAACAGATCTATTTCCTCCAGCCGAGCCTGGATGATGAGCCACACGAATCCAGTGGCGCAGGCCAGGACAAATGTCGAAGTCGGTTTAAGCAGGGCGAGCCCGACACAGATCAACAGTCCGCCAGCGTAAATCGGGTGGCGTACCCAGGCGTAAAGGCTCTGCCGCGCTAGTGTGTCTTGCATCGAGGGCATGTGAGTCGGCCTACCCAGCACCAGATGTCCCCAGATGAATGGAACCGAGCCTGCCGAAACCAGTAGCGAACCGAGAGTGTATGTTGTTCTGCCGGGGATAAACAGCGAAGGTGAGGGCTGTAGCCACGCCAGGATAGCGCCGAAAAGCCATACTGGTATACCCAGCAAGTTTCTTAAAATCCAGGTGGCCAGCTCGCCACCCCTTTCACCCCACCAACGGGAGTATGTGGCGGTGAAGGCACTGGCCCCAACCAAGGTGAAGCCGAGCAATAAGGGAATCAGATAGAGGTACATAGGGCGCACTTAATGCTACTTCGGAATTCTTGCCGTTTCAGTGGAGGTCCCAGCGAAAAGAGCGTTCTTTCACTCCGGCGACATCCTTAATCACCATCTCAAGGCGTTTAGCGCCCGACGATACCTTAGGAAAAATCAGAGTCACCTCCCGATGATGCCCGCCCCGGAAAATCTGACTACCTTGCTTCCTATGTACGCGATGCCTGCCGCGTTCGAGGCCAGGCCGAACCAAAAAAGCTCAATCTGATACTGGGCAACCACCGTGACAAAGCCGGCAATGCCGATGAATGGCAAAATATTGGTCAGATAGTGAGTGCAGCAAGAGATCATGGCAGCGGTCGATGTCGTCCCAGACACGGCAAGGACCTTTCCTGAAGCATCGCCTCGATGGATGGCTCGCCTGAGATAAGTGTAGAGCCCGATTTGGATTCCAAAGCCCAAAGCCAG
>DATCIL010000582.1:0-2791 GCA_036507795.1 Anaerolineales bacterium
ATCCGGCGAAGCCGCGAAGCTGGGATACACTTTCGGGGCGGGAACAAGGCCTTTGCGCCGCATCGGAATCGCATTGAGGGAAACCGCATTCTCGATAGCGGCGGCGAAAAGGGCATTGCCATTGACATCAAAGGAGAAACCGAGGCAGTCGTGCTGAGCAAGAACGAAATTCGGGAAACCAGAGGGCGGGCCAGGGCTGTTGACAAGGAACGGTGACGTAGCTTGGCGATGAGAGGATTAGAAGGATTTTTCTGGCGCGTCTGGCCATTTCGTGATGCACTGACGCCATGTCAGTTCATCTTTTAGGCGATGTTCTTCTGGACTTGCCGGAAGAATCCAAACTTTTGTCAGACCTCACCGTCGAACTGCTGGCCTTGTCGGATCGGCCTGTGTTCGACGAATTGCTGGCCACGCGGCATTATCTGAAAAACCCCACCGCTGTAGGCCAGGTGCTTCGTTACGTGGTCAAGTATGGCGAGCAATGGTTGGCGTTGTTGGTGTTTAGTTCGCCGGCTTTCCATCTTCGGCCCCGCGAAGAGTGGCTGCAATGGAACCCGCGCCAACTGGAAGAGCGACGGCACTTGCTGGCGCAAAACAGCCGCTTTCTGATTTTGGCTTCGCCAGGAAAGTGGCCCAACCTAGCTTCGCGGATTTTGAAATTAGTTTGCGCGCGCTTGGCCCAGGACTGGCAGCAAGAGTTTGGTCATCCGGTGCTGGCGGTGGAAACCTTCGTCGATCCGAATCGTTTCCGGGGAACCTGCTATAAGGCGGCGGGCTGGCAGCCGCTTGGACCCACCCAAGGCCATCAACGGAATTGGCAGGATTTTTATACGGATACCAAGCATCCCAAGGAGCTGTGGGTCCGCCCGCTGAGCCCGGGGGCCCTGGAAGAACTGCAAGCCCAGAATTTGCCGGCCACGCTGCTCGAACACCAACGGCCGCTGCCGCCGGCTTGTCCGGTGGCCACCGCAGGATTGGATTCCCTTTGGGAGTGCTTCGTGCGGATGCAGGACCCGCGCAAACGTCGCGGCCAACGTCACAAATTAGCGTCTGTTTTTACCCTGATAGCCTTGGCGGTAGTCGCCGGATGCAAAGGGCCGCACGCCATCGCCGAATTTGCCGAAGGTCTCAATCATGGCCAAAGACGGCTCCTGCGCTGCCGACCTCGGCCCGGCCACCCGCGGCAGTTCGACGTGCCCTGCGAGCGCACCTTTCGGCGCCTGCTCAAGAAGGTCGACCCTGAGATGCTCAAAGAGCGCTTGGTCCAGTGGATGGAGCAAGAGGATCCGGGTCCGGTGGAAGTTTTGCACCTGGACGGCAAAGTCCTTAAGAATGCCCATCCGGCCCCCGCCCAACCCAAACTTGCCGATGCACCCGTCTCGGAAATTCCTCCCGAACTGCAGAAACCCAAAGCCGACAAAGCTCTGACGCTGGTCAACTTCATCACTCCCAACCAACGCCTGGTCGATCAAGTGGCCGTGCCGCAGAACACCAACGAGGAGGCCGCCGTCGCCCTGCATCTGCCCGAAATGTCGCTGGTCGGCGTGTGCCTGACGGCCGATGCGGCTCACCTCACCAAAGCCAACTGCCGCCAGATCACCCAAGAGTCTCAGGGGGATTACTTATTCACCTTGAAAGCCAACCAGCCTCACGCGCTGGCCAAAGCGCAGCAAGCCTTCACCGGCGATTTTCCCCCCTCAGGCTCGCTCGCTGGATAAAGGTCATGGGCGCATCGAACAGAGGTCTCTGTGGGTGCAGCCAACCGATCCGGCCACCCTGGGCCTGGCCGGCGTTCGCCAAGTCATCCGGGTGGAGCGGGTGCGCCAGATCGTGTGCAAGGGCAAAACCATCAAGATCGGAACCGAAATCGCTTACGCGGTAACGAGCCTTTCCCCGGAACAAGCTTCGCCCAAGCGGCTGCTCAAATTACTCCGCGACCATTGGACCATCGAAAACGGCCAACACTACCGCCGGGATCGCACCCAGGACGAGGACCGCTGCCAGGTCCACGAAACGAGGAGCGCGCGCAACCTCTCCCTGTTCCGTTCTTTGGCCATCTTTCTATTCGAGCAGCAGCGCGGACGTTCGGAGGGCAAAAAATCATTGCCGGATTTCGAACGTCATGTCTTCCGTCATTCAGCCCGGATGATTGGGCGCTTCATGCCCAAAGCTCCAACCTGAGACGCGCAAACCATCCCGGCTGCTGTTAAACTGCAGAAAACTCTGCGGCTTCGCAGAACTCTGTACGTTCCCGGGCTCTTCGCGCAAAAACAGTGTCCGCCGCAAGCCCAGACGGTCACTCGATCCCTTTTCAATTCCCGAATCTCATCGCGCTTCACTCGTCTGATTGCATCTGGATGCAAGCCCAAAGACTTTGTCAGTGGCCCTGCCCTGAGTCGCAGCGCTCCTGACTTCTAGCTTGACAAAGGGTAATAATCTGGAAAAATACATTTAGCGTTACCAAGGGAAGTATACAAAGCATTCCTGAGTAAATTTCGTGTTCGAGTGGAACGTTCTGCAAGACCAACCTAGTGCATTTGCGTAGATTATCAAGTTGTCATAGGGAATGAAACACCAAATGTTCGACTTTCGGGATGACTGCGGGCAATCACGTCCCATTTTTCAAGTACCAAAATGGAAGCGATTGTTGGACATTTGTTGTGTTCTAGCAGCTTTTCCAGTGATCTTTCCGCTCTTGTGCTTGGTAGCAGTTTTGGTTAAGGGTGTATCCTTCGGACCGGTTTTTTTTAGGCAGCAGCGTATTGGTTACTTGGGGAAACCCTTCACATGT
>DATCIL010000583.1:0-4547 GCA_036507795.1 Anaerolineales bacterium
TTAGCGGTTATACAGGGTTTCAAGAATGTCATTTTGGTTGATGAACGTGATCCGATGTCGCTCACCAGCGACAAATCAACCGAATGTTACCGCAACTGGTGGTCCGGACCAGATAACTCCATGGTCCAGCTGATGAATCGCAGTATTGACCTTTTAGAGGAGATGGCCCGGGAGAGCGGGAATATTTTCCAGCTCAACCGCCGCGGTTATCTTTTTCTCACCGCTGATCCAGACCGCGCTCAAGATTTCCAGCGTCTCGGCGAACAAGCCAGCCAATACGGTGCTGGTCACCTGCGTGTACATAAGGGACTGCAGAGAGGCTGCGAATACATTCCGGCCGCTCCTCACGGTTTCGAAAGTGATTTGGACGGAGCGGATTTACTCCTGGACCCAGACTTGGTCCGCTCCGAATTCCCTTATATTTCCGACAAGACTGTGGCCGCACTTCACGTTCGCAGAGCTGGCTGGCTGAGCGCCCAACAATTGGGAATGTACATGCTTGAACTGGCCCGCGAGAATGGCGTACAGCTGCTGAGGGGCAAAGTAACCGGTATACGCACTCAGGGTGGCAAAGTGAAATCCGTCAAGTTGCAGGGCGCTCCGGTTAATGAGATTTACACGGACACCTTCGTCAGTGCCGCCGGTCCTTATACCAGGCAGGTTGGAAAAATGCTGGGCGTTGAGATACCCATTTTTTCCGAGTTACATCTCAAAGTTGCCTGTAACGATCCTTTAGGTGTTGTCCCCCGCGACGCCCCGTTGCTCATATGGGAAGACCCTCAACAGATCCGCTTCTCTGAGGCCGAACAAGCTTTTTTGGCTGAAGATACGGAGACACGCTGGTTGCTTAAGGAATTCCCGCGCGGCATCCATACCAGGCCGGAAGGCGGCGGTAGCAGCCAGGCTATTTTAATCCTCTGGACGTACGATACCCAGGCAATCGAGCCTGCTTGGCCGCCTCAGGTGGACCGCTACTACCCGGAAATTGTCATGCGTGGGCTGGCAGTTATGCTCCCAAGAGTGCGGGCGTATTTCGGCAAATTTCCCCGGCCTATCGTTGATGGGGGTTATTACACCAAGACCATCGAAAACCGTCCATTGGTTGGACCGCTTCCGGTAGAAGGCGCTTACCTCATTGATGCCTTTTCTGGATTCGGTATCATGGCCGCTAGTGCCTGTGCCGAACTATTGTCACACCACATAGCCGGAAATCATTTACCCTCTTATGCTGCATCGTTCGATCTCAGCCGCTATGAAAATCCAGATTATGTAAAGCTGCTCGATTCCTGGACAGAAACCGGGCAATTGTGAGTGAAAAAACCTAAAGCGACCATTCTCGGGATAGGGCTGATTCCAAGTTATCCCCCTGCTTAATCTGAATCACGGTAACCCTCATGAACTTCATCATGGACACCAGTTCTTCAGTTCCAGCAGGTCCATTGAAGGAGGCGGCATCAATCAGCAGCACGATCGGTCGGAGACCTCTGCGCAGCAAGTAATCCGCGGTAAGGGCGATATCCCGGTGTGTGGCCGCTGTGATCAGCACCACTGTGCTGCCGCGCGTCATGTGCTGCGCTTGTATTTCGACCAGTGCCCGCAAAGGCAAATCACCTTCGGCCCGCAGCAGCGCCAAGGCTTCCAGAATCTTACTTAACTGCCGTCCACCCCGCTCTGGCGCCAGGACGCTCATCGCCTGCCCCACGCTGACAAAACCTACCGACCTCCCATGCCGTAGGTAATACCGCGCCAGAGAAGCTGCAATGCTCACTCCATACTCCTCTGTGTCAGGAGGAATAGATATTCTGGCAGTTCGTCGCCACAGCGCCTCTGCGTCTGTCGCCGATAATTCGTATGGAAGGGCCGCCTTCGTGGATTCTGATGCATCCAGGAAAATCCAGACCTCCGCCAGCGGATCCAGCTCAAACTCCTTAGACATCAATCGCCCGCGTCTGGCAGTGCTGACCCAATGAATCCGGCTCATTGAATCGCCTGGTTCATACTCTCGCACCCCTGCCGCGTTCGCAGTCACCTGAGCAGTGCGTCGTCTCAGAGCTTCTCCACCCGGCATGATCCCCGGCGGACTGGGAAATGCGCGCACATCCACCATCATTGGATAAACCAGCAGGGATTCCTCGGGTAGTATTTCCCGCCTGACGGGGACCAATCCAAACGGATCTCCGGATTCAAGAACCGTCGGTCCGAGTGGAAAGACACCTCGCTGAATTAATCGTGTCCGCACAACATACGTTCTCCCCCTGCGCGCTTCAATCATTGGAAATACTCTTGAGCCTTGTGAACCAGGCAAGGGCGATTCATCTCGAACTGATATCCACAGGCGCGGCAAGCGATTGGGGTTATCCAGCTCGAAGCGCTCCTCAAAAATCTGTCCGACTTGAGCGCGAAATGTGCGCGCTCTTCGAGCGAACCGGACCCCGCGCAAGGATAAGAGCGCCCAAATCCAGCTGCTCGCAAACAACAAACCCCAAAGGTAACTGAGCCGGAAATAAAGCTGCGATCCGGTAACCGCGCCCGCAATAATACTCAATGCCAGGAGAACCAGTACGATAGTTTGACCAGAACTCATGCGCGCTCCCTGGCGGTCAGATCGCCTCCGGGAACCGGCACACTATCCAATATCTCCTCGACTACCTGATCGGTACCTAAATCTCTTAACCTGGCTGCGGGACCAAGAATAACACGGTGTCCCAGGGCAGCTTCGGCCAGAGCTTTAATATCATCCGGAAGAACAAAATCGCGCCCTTCCATTGCTGCTCGGGCCTGTCCGGTGCGGTAGAGTGTCAGGCTTCCGCGGGGGCTTGCCCCCAGGTAAACATCCGGGAATTCTCGCGTTCGGCTGGTCAGCTCCACGATGTATCGCTTGATCGGAGGTGCCACGTATACATCTTTAACCGCTTCCTGCGCCTCGAGCACTTCTTTATCCGATACGACTCTTTCCAATACCTCAATAGGATGGCGAAATTGCTGGCGATCCATGATGTTGATCTCATCATCCATGAGCGGGTATCCCAACCTGACCCTCAACAAGAATCGGTCCAACTGCGCTTCTGGAAGCGGAAAGGTGCCTTCATATTCTATCGGATTTTGAGTAGCCAGCACCATAAAAGGGCGGGGCAAACTGTGTGTGACACCATCCACTGTGACCTGGCGTTCCTCCATCGCTTCCAGAAGCGCGGCCTGAGTTTTAGGAGTCGCTCGATTAATTTCATCCGACAGCACTATCTGTGCCATGATGGGACCCGGACGAAACTCGAATTCTCGGCTTACCTGGTTGAAGATCGAAACACCGGTTACATCGCTCGGCAGCATATCCGGTGTAAACTGGATCCGGCTGAAGGTGCATCCCAGCGAACGGGCCAAACTGCGAGCCAGCATTGTCTTCCCCACGCCGGGAACATCTTCTATCAGCAGATGCCCCTGGCAGAGCAGACTGATGACGGCCAATTCCACCGTTTCGCGTTTGCCAACGATAACCTTTTCGATGTTTTCGATAACTCGTTCGCTAAATTCTTGGACAATTGACATTTTCTCTCTCCATTGGTTAATGATCGGTCTTGAATCTGCGATTCTGTCTAATTATTAGGCGGAATATTTTTGCTTCAGCAAGCCCCAATAAAATAGACCTGCCCCGGACCACGCCAGGAGGCTCAGGATTGAACCCAGGTAAAACCACGACGGGCGATAGCTTACAATCACCTCATGGCTTCCAGCCGGCAGGCTGATCGCCCGAAAAAGATAATTCGCACGCAAGACCGGCGATGCTTTTCCATCTACCCAGGCCCTCCAGCCAGGATACCATGTATCCCCTACGATCAGGTATCCTGCTACATCTGCCTGGGCTCGTACAATCAACTTGTTCGGACTTTCAGATATTTTTTCTAGGATCGCCTCCCCCGCACCTGTACACTTAGGGGTCGAAGCCGCTATTCCGGTCTCTAAGACCACATACTTTTCGGGATCAATTTCACCCTGCATCAAGCTTCTCAAAGCTTCCTCCTCGGACAAAACCATGATCGCACAGGGCACCCATCGCAAACGTGGGAGAGCAACTCGTTGATCAAACCGGATTTGATAGGGCTGCGAATCGGCCACTCTTTCTACTACTTTCACTCCCATCAGGTTCAGCAAACGATCTTGCGCTTGAGGATCGGATTTCTTAAGAGCTTCAATCCATACATTGTAACGTGCCGGCACCAGGGGATCGAAATTATTCGCCGAATTTATGCCATCCAAGACCGTCAGGTTTGGAAGCAGGCTTGCCCGCAAATCTTGCCAACCGTCTTCCGGGCTAAAGGTATCGAACCGAAAGTATCGGTCAAATTTGATCTCGTACTCATCCGCTTCTGGTAAATATATACGTCCTCCATCCAGCCTGGATCTCAAGTCTCCAGCATTTGGAGATTCACCCTGGTAAATTTCCCTGCCGATTCCTGGATTTAGACCCCATCCGGCAAAGATCAAATCCGCCGAAACAGCCAGCCCGACCCCCCAATACCAATATCGATTGTTAAGTGGATCACCCTCCACAT
>DATCIL010000584.1:0-4447 GCA_036507795.1 Anaerolineales bacterium
TCAATCGCCCCAGGACCGGTAGGCAAGGCCGCGCCGGCAGCAAGCGGAGCCCCAACGCTGGCTCCGAACGCCGTCCCCACGCCGGTAGCGATATCGCCGCCGATATCGGAGATGTCGGAAAACTCTAGAGATGATGGGTCAAGCTTATACCATTTCCCGCCCGGCTTCCGCAGCCTGATATCGAATGCGCCGGCCGGTACAGCCTCGAATCCGCGTTTCTTCAAATAACGAGCCGCGACCTCGGGATTGGCCGCGAGATTCATAACCCGCGTTCGGTCGCCCCAGGCAAGTTCCGGGTGCTGCCGGTCGATAGCATTCTCGGCAGTATCTCCAGGACCGGTTTGTTGCAGGTACTTTTCATAACTTTTTGCTTTGCCTTGCGGCAAATATTTATCGTAAGCTGGCATCAATAAGTCTCGACTGTATAACCGTCCCTGGTTGCTTCCTCGATGGCGATGGTGTCGGAAGCTGGGATTCTAAGCGTTCCCTTCGAGAATATCTTGTCGTAATTCGCCCCGGGTCTCTTAAAACCCTCGATGTCGCGCTTGTTTTGGTGTTGGAACTTGAGCGCGTTATCGTATTCCGATTCGGCTTGCTGCTTGAATCTCTGGAGCAGGGCGGCAAAATTATCAGGAATTTGGCCCATGGCTGGAAGTTGCTGAGCTAATCTATCGAATTCTTGCACATGGATTTGCGCGCCTGAAATACTGCGCGCGTAATTCGAAAGCAAAGAAGCAAGTTCGGCGATTTGAACGGTTGTCGGAGTCCCGGCAATACCGATTTTGTTCAAAATTTGATTCACTCTGCCGACAATTGGACCGGCAGCATTCGGATTGGCTTGAAAATCGCTTTCGAGTCTTTGGATCGAATTTAAAAGATTCCCCTTCTCTGTGATCGATCTCATTGCAGTCTCGGGAATTCTGCCCTCGGCTTGTTCCCTCATGGATCGCCTGAATGCTCTTTCCTCTTTCAGGCTTTCCATATTTTCTCTTCGCAGATCCAATCCCTCACTTCGTTCCTCGGCATACATTTGTTTTGCCAGGAAACTTGCGATAAGCGGGAAGACCTTCGACAACTGGGTGCGCTTGTATCCCTCGGGTAGTTGCATGCCGAAGCGTTCCTCGATGAAGTCGCGTTCCTGGGGGCTTAATTCGTCCTGAATTTCTTCGATCCGGGTGCGAATGCCGGTAGCTTTGAATGGCGGCAGCGGCTCCATGCCGGCACGGATCTGGGCTCCAGAGGTGAATCGCATGCTTCCAAGCCCCTCGGCGACATCTTGCCAGCCTCGCATTTTGCGTGCCGTTTCATCCTGCGAACCTCGTTCGCCGAGAATCTTTTGCCAAAACGATGGCGACGCTACTTGCGATTCCGGTTGAAGTTGCGGCGTTCTCGCCGGCGATTCCTGGCCGAGATTGTCGAGCGGTAACCCTTCCAATTCCGGCAACATCGGCATGGAATATTCCGGCGGCTTATAACCTGGCGGGATGACCGGTTTGAATTCACCTGTCGATGGTCGTTGGTATTGGAATCCTTGCGTTTGCGGAGGCTGCTTAGATGCCCAGTCGTAGAACGACTCCATGTTCATCCGTCGCTTGGCTTCATCGAGTCGTGAAGGCAGTCCTTCTGTAAACTGAGAATCCTCCGCCGCCCTGAACGCCGGCGGAGCTCCAGGCACTGGAATCATCTGAGTTCCAATAGACTCAATGCGATTCTTCGGCGGCAATACAGGCCGAAAGATCGGTTTCTCCGGCGGCAACTCTTCCGCTATGGGAGGAGCCACAAAAGGATCAATGTGGTATGGAACTCCACGTGGAGGACCTTCATTTCTTCCGAGAATCATCTCCTCGAACGGAGATAGTTTTTTTCCAGAAGTTCTGACATTTTCAAGATAGTTTAAAATCGGGTTTCTCGGCATTTTTCACCTCAAATCAAGCCCCCAAGAAGTCCGCCTCCTACTTGGCCGATAGATGATCCAAGTTGTTGGATGTTGCGTTCCCTGGCGGCTTTATCCTGATCCTTTTTCAAGCCATAGCGCTGGAGTGCCTCGGATAGTCCGGAGGCCTTGGACATCCGCGCCCCGAAAAGCGCCTGTTCAAGCTGATTCTTCCTGGTCAGATTTTCAAGCTGAGTTCCGTAACGGTTCATTATGTTTTCCTCTCCAATTCGCTGGCGAGTACCGACATTATACTGTTGGGCCTGGGAGCGCGTTTGGGCGGCGTCTCTGGCGGCCTGGGTCTGCATGTTCGCTACGAGCTCGTTGAACCGATTCATCATGTTCGCGTTCTGGGCCTGGGTACTTACATCTTGTCCTCGGATATTCCCAGCCAGCTCCGCTCCGGCTCCGGCGAAGCGAATACGGTTAAGCGCCGCCTCTTGGGCGAGGTCCGCGCCCATTTGACCGGCCATATTCATTGCCTGCTGACCGCCGGCCATTCGAGCGACAACTTCCTCGCCGCCGCCAAGCTGGCCGCGCTGCGCCAGGTCGCGGATGACTGCATCTCCAGATCGCTTGCCCTCCATGGCCATACGATCCTGGATCTTCTGAGCGGCAATGCGATCTACCAGCGGCAGGCCCTCGCGGCCGGCCTCCTGAATTTGTCCGAGTCCCTGGATCTGCGCCGCGCGCATTTCCGGCGAATCGGCGATTTGCCTGACCTCTGCCGGAACGATAGCCTCGTAGACTTCCGGGAAGACCTCGCCGAAAATTTTCAACTCCGGAGCCGTTAGATCGCGGAAGTCGAAGTTTGGATCCTGGATCTTGCGCCATACGCTCAGAGCTTGCTTGTAGTACTTGTCACCGCCTTTTCCTCCGGCTCCGGCAAGGACGGCGATCCCGCCGATTGCTCCGCCGATTCCAGCTCCTATGTCTCCGATTGGCATAAATCACCTAAAGTCTTATATGCTCGCGTGGTATAGATTCGATTGGTTGTCCGAAAAGTCTATTGGTACCAGCCATTCCGACATCGAAAAAGGCTCTGTTTATCTTTCCCCAAGCGGCTTTTTTCCTGGCCTTTTTAAAATCGTGTCGTGCCCGCTTGAGCGTTGCAAGCCATTGCCGCTGCAATTGCGGCAACTCCGTTTTCCGTTTCTCCATGACGGCTATTTCGCGGTCGAAGTAGCCGTCGAGATCCAGGGCCAGGCTCGCCGCCCGGAACGGCTCGCCGGCCGAGCTGAGCCGCTCCACCTCGCCGAGGATGTTCTGGATTCGATTGTAAACCGATCTTTGGTCTTCGGTAGACAGGTTCTCGGCGGCCGGGAGCATGCCCGGATCGAAACTCGCCGAAAGGCGCAGATCCTCCGGCTGGAGCATGAGTGCCTGGAGATCTTCTGGCGTTTGGGCTCCCATGAATTGGCTGGGAGCGTAAAGTTGGTATGGAGTGGTTTCATCCCTGGGGCTGAAAAGCGGATCGATTTCACCCTGACGCAGCCTCGCTCGCTCTTTGATCGCCGCCATCTCCGATGGGGAATATTTCGCACCTTGAGTAGCAAACCATTCATCCGGGAACCTGAGGGTCTGTCGTCCGTGGGAGGTGATCCCCATTTGCATGAGCGGGACATCCTTGATGTCGGGATACTTGGCAAGGATAGCGTCGAGGGCGGCCTTGGCTGCGCCGGATTTGGCCCTGAAGTCGGTCTTGAGCGGTTCCAAGTCTTGGGTCGCTCCGGTGGCCTGGTTGACGGCCTGGAGGTCTTCCAGCGCTCCAGTCCCGTAGAACCGGTCCCAGGCCGCCTGCGCCTGCGCCTCTTGAGCCTTTTCTTCCTCGATCCGCTTCTGAATCTGACCGAGAATGTCTCCTCGTTCGCTCTCCAGATAACCACGCGAGCGCTCCGCGATATCCTTTTCGCTCTCGGCGCGGCTCTTGGCGAAAGTCTCCGCCTCACGGCCGGCGACGCCTAAATTGGCGTAAAGCCTCGAGATATCCGATTGCCCTTGGGAGAGCTTCGATTGGAAGTTCGGATCGCCCCTGAGATGCCCAGCCTCGAAACGAACCTGGCCAGGCGTCAATCCAGGTGTCGTCTGCCGGATAAGGTCTTGAATGCCTCCGGAAGATCCAATTTGCGTCCGGAGCCCGCCAAGGGCCTGGGTGATATTGGAAATGGCTTCCTGATCGAGCATGGAAGGGCCGGTGTAAACCGATGACAGGAATCCCCTGGCCTGCCGTTCGTTTTCAGCTCGCGTCGCCGGATCGCCCCTTATCGCCTGAGATAAGACATTCTCCGCCCCAATTCCTTCATACGTTCTGGCATCTCCGGCAGCAGTCGAGAATTTTTGAACCGATCCAGCCAAGGCTTCTCTTTGTTGGCCGATTCCTTTTTCAATGGGGTTGAACAGGCGTTCGTAGATTGGGGTAATGCCGGATGTGGCTCCGGTTGAGAATTGGATTCCTGGTTGCTGTTGGACCGGTTGAGTTGGCTGTCCATCTTGCACTCCTTCCGATGGTTGACC
>DATCIL010000585.1:0-4149 GCA_036507795.1 Anaerolineales bacterium
CGGCTTGAGCCTATTTCACTGACAACTCGTGCGTGCACACCTTTGAATGGGCCGGATGGCGGAAAAATGCCATCCGGCTTTATAATACCTTAATATGACTGGTGAATATTCTATCCGTGCGCTTATCCTCGATATGGATGGTGTACTGTGGCGCGGTGATGACCAGATTGGTGATCTGCCCTGGATTTTTGATCGCATCAATCAGCAGGGCCTGAAGTTTTCCCTCCTGACCAATAATGCCACCCGTACAGTGCACCAATACGTTCAAAAGCTGCACGGTTTTGGTGTCAATGTTCCGGCCGACCACGTGATCAATTCCGCCGAGGCGACCGCCCAATATTTGTTGAAAAAATTTCCAGAGGGTGGGCCGGTATTTGTGATCGGTGAGGAAGGCCTGGTGAAAGCATTAACAGAGAAAAATTTTGTTCCTGCAGAGGAAGGCGTAAAGGCCGTGGTTGTCGGTTTGGATCGCACACTCACTTATCAAAGTCTGTGCAGGGCTGCCATGCTAATCCAGGAAGGTATTCCATTTCTGGCCACCAACCCCGATCCCACTCTGCCCTCGCCTGAAGGACTGATACCTGGCACGGGAGCGATCCTCGCTGCACTAGAGGTTGCAACTCGCGTAAAACCAGTGGTCATTGGTAAACCGCAACCGGAGATGTACCGGGTTGCTATCGAACGAATGGCTACGTCTGCCCAAGAAACCCTTGTAGTTGGCGACCGCCTTGAAACGGATATTGCCGGAGGTCAGGCACTGGGCTGCCCGACCGCGGTTGTTCTCACCGGAGCATCCTCGGAAGAAGATGCCTGGGCCTGGGAACCTCCGCCGGATATTATTGCCAGCGATCTGACGAATTTGTTGCAGTTGTTAACATGAATGAAAAACCTCTTATCTACGGATATGACCTGAGTGAGATCTCAAATATCTTGCAGGATTGGGGCGAACCTGCGTATCGCGCCAGTCAAGTTTGGAAAGGGCTGTACCGGCATTTGAACGGGTCCTGGGAAAATTTCACCACGCTGCCACTGGATCTGCGCCACAGACTGAGCGAGAATTTCGCGATCACAGCGTTGCAGCCAGAAGCGACGCTTTCCTCGGCGGATGGTCAAACCACCAAAACCCTGTTCCGATTGCCCGACGATCGCCCTATCGAAGCAGTGCTAATGCGCTATCGCAAGCGTAGAACGTTGTGCATTTCTACTCAGGCTGGTTGCGCCATGGGATGTATATTCTGCGCCACCGGTCAAATGGGCTTCCTTCGCCACCTCTCCAGCGGTGAAATCGTAGAACAGGCAATTCATTATGCCCGGCAGCTGGCCGAAGAGGGTGAGCGCGTAACCAATATTGTTCTAATGGGGATGGGAGAACCTTTCCACAATTATGAAGCTACCATGTCCTCAATCGACCGGTTGAATCACCCCGAAGGATTCAATCTAGGGGTGCGCCGGTTTACCGTTTCAACCGTTGGACTTGTTCCAATGATCGAGCGCTTTGCCAACGAAGGTTCGCAAGTTAATTTAGCGGTTTCGTTGCACACTATAGATGATTCGCTGCGTTCTTCGATGATCCCCATAAACCGTAAATATCCGGTAAGCGAATTATTGGATGCCTGCCGTGGGTATGTTCAAAAAACAAATCGCAGGATCACATTCGAATGGGCTCTGATTCGGGATGTGAATGATGCGCCTGAACAAGCTCGGCAGCTGGCCGAACAGTTGCAGGACCTTCTTTGTCATGTCAATGTAATCCCGCTTAATCCCACTAAGGGTTATGAAGGCGAGGCGACGACACGCGCCCGGGCTGAAGCCTTCCAGGTGGAACTGGAGCGTCATGGCATCCCATGCACGATCCGCGTGCGCCGGGGCATAGATATTCAGGCTGGATGTGGTCAATTGGCCAGTGAAAGGAAGCTATGACCGATCAGATTGATACCATCGCGACGAACCTCGAACGTATTCGTTCAGCCCTGCAGAGCCAGCGTGTGGAAGACGCGCTGGCTATCCTCCAGGAAATGCATCCTGCTGATCAGGCCGAGCTCTTTAATTTTCTGAGTGACGATGAACAGATCTTGCTCTTATCTCGTTTAGATATTCCATCTACGGCCGATCTTTTGGAAGAGCTTGAAGACAGTGATGTCCTGGATGCCGTTGAGTCCCTGGATAGTGAACGCTTAGCGGATCTCTTGGACGAAATGGAGCCAGATGAAGCCGCCGACCTAATTGGGGATCTGTCTCCGGCGCAGGCCTCCGAAGTGCTCGCCCAGATGGAGGATTTGGAGGAAGTGCTCCCCCTCCTCTGGCACCCGGATGAAACGGCCGGCGGATTAATGACCACGAGGTATATTGCCCTTCGCCGCCAAACCACTGCCGAACAGGCCATCAACTTTCTGAGAGAAGTGAGCCCTGAAACAGAAGTTCCGTATTATCTCTATGTCGTCGATCGAGAGAAGAGATTGGTAGGCGTTGTCGGTCTTCGCGAACTGATCGTAGCGAAACCATCCGCCGGGATGGAATCGATTATGGATCCGGAGGTGAATTCCGTAACCGTAGGCACTGATCAGGAAGAAGTCGCCCACATCATGACTCGTTATGATCTGGCCAACCTACCCGTGGTGGATGAACATCGCCGCCTGGTAGGTGTAATCACCCATGACGATCTTGTTGATGTCTTGGAAGACGAAGCCACGGAGGACATTCTCCGGCTGAGCGCCATTGAATCGGGTGCGATCCTGGATAAGCCATACTGGTCCCAAAGGATTACGGATATCGTTCGATCGCGTTTTGTTTGGCTGGTGCTCCTGTTCGGCGCCGCGACTTTCACGGGTACGGTGCTGCGCCATTTTCAGGACGATTTGGAGCAGGTAGTGGCCCTTTCCTTCTTCGTTCCCTTGCTGATCGGTACGGGCGGAAATGCTGGCTTCCAAACGGTTTCAACCGTCATCCGCGCGCTCGCACTGCGGGAAGTTCGCTCGAAGGATGTGCTGCGCGTCTGGTGGCGTGAAGCTCGGGCAGGTATATTGCTGGGACTCATGCTTGGGGTCCTGGGTTTCGTTTGGGCGACAATATGGGGCGTGGACTCAAATATTGCCATCACCGTCGCCCTGACCGTTTCCGCAATCTGTTTTTGGGCAACTACCGTGGCATCCTTGATTCCGATTGCTGCTTATGCAGTCAGGATCGATCCAACGGTAGTCTCAGGGCCATTGATGTCTACCCTTATCGATGGTACTGGTCTGATAATCTACTTCACATTGGCTGCTCTTATCCTGCCCCAATTAAATTAGGGAGTTCGGCCAGAAATTGACTGCCAAAGTTATTCTCAACCCTTATGCCGGACGCTGGATGGCATTGAAAAGACGTCATGAGGTTGAAGAAGCACTTAGGAATTGCGGCGTAGATTATGAGTTGGCGATCACCGCGGGACCAGATGATGGAATTCAGCTCGCCTCAAGAGCTGTCACTGATGGTTTTGATCCCGTCGTCGCAGCCGGCGGCGACGGCAGCATTAGCGAGGTCGTCAACGGGATGATGCAGGAAATGAGTAAAGTGGCGGATAAGCCTGTTTCTCTCGGCGTTATCCCTTTAGGGACTGCGAATGATTTCGCTGATAATCTGAAACTACCCAAGGATATCCTGGCTTCGGTAAAGGTGATATCGGCGCGTAAATCTCGAATAATCGATCTGGGCATCGTTGAAGCAGGTAGACAAGGGTCTAAACGTTTTTTCGACAATAATGCTGCTATAGGATTAGAGCCGTATGTAACCCTGGTACAGGAGGGTATCAGCCGGATACGCGGCACTTTACGCTATCTTTTGGCAACCTTAATGGCTGTGAGAGACAACCCCCAGTGGTCGATGCAAATCGAATGGGATCGCGGCTCCTATGAAGGACCGGTTACTCTGGTTACTGTGGGAAACCTGCCTCGAACCGGCGGGATATTTTTTATGACGCCACATGCCAGCGCTTTTGACGGCCTGCTCACCTTTGCTTTCGGGTTTATGCGCACCCGCCGGCAAATAATCGGGATTTTGCCTCGCACCATGAAACCTGGTAAAGGCAGCTACATTGAACATCCGTCAATTCAGGAGATTCACACAAAATGGTTGAGAGTCCATTCTGATCAGCCCACCCCTGCGCATGCGGAT
>DATCIL010000586.1:0-1652 GCA_036507795.1 Anaerolineales bacterium
TATCACAAAGGTTTATGGGTGTGTAAAACACCGCTTCCCTTTGTCCCTTGCGACCGGAAAGCCGCGATTCTACGTATGCAAATTTGGTCAGCACACGAAAGTGACGTTGTAGGGTTAAACAGGCCGCCTAGATTTCCAAAAGCAAACCTGAACGTCTATAGGTGGGGGCAACCCCGATTAAAGAGTATATATACCACGCTGTTATGTAAGGTGATTTCCGGGAAAGACTTTACTATGCTAGAGTAAGCGTGCAACACGGCTCCGCCAGAGATATCTGAAGCCTTGATCCTTGCAGGAGGGTAGGTCATGGGCATGTACGATGCTCCCCTTGAAGGCCAGCCGTCTCTCAGTCCATCGCAGATCGCCGATCTACGCCTGGCAGCTTCCAACATGACCGGGTCGACACGGCGTGCCTTTGAGGCCGAGATGACCGTGAAATACTGTGGAGGCAATCCTCTCCTGGCCGAAACGATCTTCGGTTGGGGGCGTCGGACGGTTGCCGTAGGGCTTGCCGAGCGACGCACGGGCATCCGGTGTCTCGGGGCACAGTCGGCCTGCAGTGGCCGCAAACGATGGGAAGCGCAGTCCCCAGAAGCGGCAGCAGCACTGGAGAAGCTGGCCGAAGCCCATGCGCAACAAGATCCGACCTTTCGTACGACGCTGGCCTATACTCGGCTGACCGCCAACGCGGCTTTGGACGCCTTGCGCGCCCAAGGCTATAGGGCGGAGCAATTGCCCTCGCCTAGTACGATGGCCGAGGTGCTCAATCGTTTGGGCTTTCGGCTGCGCAAAGTGGTCAAAGCCAAACCGCAAAAAAAGATCGCCGAGACCGATGCCATTTTTGCCAATATTAAAAAAAAGACCAGGAGGCCACGGCCTCGCCGCCAAACGTCAAACGCTTGAGTATCGATTGTAAAGCCACGGTGGCGATCGGTGATGTCTCCCGTGGTGGCCGCACACGGGGCGATCACCGGGCGTGTGATCACGACCTGGGTTTGCACGAGAAATATATTCCCTGTGGGATCGTGGATGAAGACAGTGCGCAGCTCTGCATCACCTTTGGGAGTTCTTTCAAGACCAGCGATTTCATCGTCGATGCGCTTGAGGCCTGGTGGGCCACCCTGGAGGAGACCGAGCAGGTGGCCATGGCGAAACGGCAAATCAAAATGGATAACGGCCCGGAGAGCAGCGGGAAGCGGACGCGGTTTTTGCAGCGGATGGTGGCGTTTTGCGATGCCATTGGCAAGCCGATTCACCTCCTGTACTACCCCCCTTACCATAGTAAATATAATCCCATCGAGCGGTGTTGGGGGATCCTGGAATTGCACTGGAATGGGACGAAGTTGGTGGATGTCGAGACGATGATCGAGTGGGCAAAGAGTATGACCTGGAAGGGGGTGCACCCTATCATTGATCTCAGCCGGAAGGTCTATCAAAAAGGGGTGACGCTGAGCAAGCGGGCTATGCAGGCGGTCGAAGCCCGCCTAGCGCGTCATCCCGAGTTGCCCAAATGGGATATTCTAATCCTCCCAGGTGCAATATGACTTCGGATATTCTTTTCAAGAAATCACCTAAAACTCGCAACCAGTTACATGCTTGGGTTCAAATCCTTTGATGCTGCCCAGGCCACTCTGGTCGGCATTGAACTCATG
>DATCIL010000587.1:0-7549 GCA_036507795.1 Anaerolineales bacterium
CCAGCCGGTTTTCGCCTCGGATGCGGGCACGGTTATCTTTTCCGGTTGGTCCGAATGGGGCTACGGCAATCTGGTGATCATCGATCACGGCAACGGCTTCTGGACCTATTACGCCCACAATGCCTTCAACCTGGTGGAAGCCGGGCAAGGCGTACTTCAAGGCCAGCAGATCGCCGAATCAGGCAGCACGGGCAACTCCACGGGCGAGCATGTCGATTTTCGCATCCGGGTGGATGGCGGAAGCTTTCTCAACCCCCTGGATTTCCTCCCGCCGATACCGTGAAAGCAGGAAGGTAAAATGGCGCTCAATCAACCTTTCTGAGAGAAAATCACATCTGATGTCTGGTTCCCCGTTTGAGTTTGGGTTTAAGCGAAATCCATTCAGGCTGTTCTTTTTGTGCCTGGCATGGGTATCCATAATGGTCGCCTTGACTTCGCCTGCTACGGCCCAGGAAGAAGAGCCAGATGCCGCGTACTACCTCATACAAGAAGGAGATTCCCTTTGGGACATCGCCGCACGCTTTGGCACAACGCTGGAAGAATTGGAGCGAGCCAATGGTATCATCGATCCAGGCCAGCTATCTATTGGAGATCTGCTGGTAATCCCAGGTCTGGACGGTTTCCAGGGAAGGGTGGATACCATCACCGTTCCATTGGGAGAGACACTTCAGAGCCTCGGCCGCAGGTATCGGGTATCCCTCCAAACCCTGATCCGCCTGAACCGTCTGGCAAGCCCGTCTGAGCTATTTGCTGGTGCAACTCTAGTCATTCCAGCAGAGATCAGTTCCCTATCTGCAAGTGGCCGCACCAGCCTGGAGCCCGGGAGGACGTTGCTCGAACTGGCTGTGCTGAATGGCGTTAATCCCTGGGAGATCGCCACCGGAAATCAGTTATCTGGTGCCTGGGAGGCCATACCCGGAGATGTGCTGTCCCTTCCTGGAGGGGATGGTGCGGGACCCGGCGCTTTGCCCCCCGCTATTACCCAAATCAGCCTCGAACCTTTGGCTCTCCATCAGGGCAAGACCGCAGTCATCCGGCTAAAAGCCGCTCCAGGCATCACGACTAGCGGCTCATTGGTCGGAAGTGAGTTGAACTTTTTCTCTCTGGAGGATGAGCTGGTCGCTTTCCAGGGAATCCACGCCATGACCGAACCGGGACTATACCCGCTTACCTTGAAGGTTACCCTGCCCGGTGGTGATCGGTTTATCTTCTCCCAACCGATTCTCATCCAGGATAGTAACTATCCCTTTGATCCCCCATTAAGCGTGGATCCTGAGACCTTTGATCCCGCAGTGACCACTCCTGAAGATGAACAATGGCAATCGTTAGCCACGCCCGTTAAACCGGAAAAGTTATGGCAAGGAAGTTTTGAGAGTCCGGTGCCTGACCCATTCAGAGAGTGCTGGACCTCTCTCTTCGGCAGCCGCCGGTCGTATAATGGCAGCCCATATAACTACTTCCACAGCGGTCTGGACTTCTGTGGCACCACAGGAACAGAGCTTTATGCCCCGGCGGTGGGAAAGGTGGTTTTCGCCGGCCCGCTCACCGTACGTGGCAACGCTACAGTGATCGATCACGGTTGGGGTATCTATACAGCCTACTATCACCAGTCGGAGATCTTCGTTCGGGCTGGAGATCTGGTGCAGCCCAGGCAGCTTATCGGTCTGGGAGGCGCCACTGGACGCACCAGCGGACCCCATCTGCACTGGGAAGTCTGGGTAGGGGGTGTGCAGGTGGACCCAATGGATTGGTTAGAAAGGAGTTTTCCTTGGCTAGAATGAAAATTCTTATTGGTCTTCATGACGTCCCAGTGGTAGTTCTCAGAAATGTAACAAGCAGCTTTCTAAGGAGAGGTTTTCGCTATAACAGTGGCTGCCAGCTCCACCAGCACTTCAGGCTGCTGAGGATCGTTGGAAGTTATGAAGATCTGGCGGATCAGGCTGCCGCTCAGCTCCTCGCCATGCGCGCCCGAGTCGAACTCAAGGATCAGCACGCCGCTGCCTCCGGGCGGGATGGTCATGGGGTCCAGAGTGGCCTTGGTACAGCCGCACGAAGTCGTCACCGCCTCAATTACCAAGTTCGCCTTGCCCTCATTGCTCACAGAGGTCTGGCGGGTGGCAATTTCCCCATTGACCACCTCACCGACATCAATCCGACCGCGCTCGAGCATAATCTTGGGTTGTCCAGACGAACAGGCGAATAACAATACGCTGGTGAGCACCAGTAAAATACCGATTTTTCTCCACATAACTCCAGCTCTCTATGCGCTCTAATGGGCGCTTTCGGATTGCAGGCCAGCTTTGATCTGCCGGATCAAGCGGGCGCGCTGGTCGAAATAGCCCTCTTCAGGAATCTCACCGCGCTCAAAAGCCTCGTCCAGCAGGGCGATCTCTTTGAGCGCATCCTCGAATTCGGATTCTTCTCCAACTTCGATATCTTCCGCATCATCGTCCTGATCAGGTTTGTGCCACCACCATATGCCGACCCCTACCAGAGCCAATCCCAACACGAGGCCACCGATGCCAATGCCAAGGTTCGAGGTCTTTGAAACTGGCTCCTCTACATTACCCATCGTTGGCGCGCTGGCGGCAGTCGCCGGGGGTTTTCCGGAGATTTCCACCTGCACCGTCTCCCCCGTCTTCAGGGCCGGATGAGAAAGAACCCCGAAGTATGCACCATTCCCCATCGGCCAGGAACCGGCCGGAGTGAGACCTTCTCCCGTCAAAGTGATCCCAGCCCCTTCCGCATACAGGTAACTGACGTTGTTTATTTCCAGAGGTGCAGTATAGGTATACAACAGTTGATCATCATAAGGAAGCACGTAGGTCAGCATGATGCGGTTATTGGCATGGCCCGGCACCAGCGGGGCGGTATCGGCAAAGCCGCCAGGAAACTGAATAAACCTGCTTCCCGGATCCCCCTCGAAATTGAGATTGGCTGCCTTCTCCGGTAGGGGCAGCTTTACCGTCGCTTTAGTGCCATCCTCTAACTCAACTGCTCCCTTTACAGTGTAATCGCCGCTGTTCGAAAGTACGTAAACTTCCGAAACCGCCAGCCCACCCTGCGCAAAGTAAAACAAGACATGCATCTGTTCCACTTTCACCTGCGATAGATCGCTTGTACTCTCGTAAATTAGCACCTCAAATTCTAAAGTCGTCTCTTCCTCCTTGGACTGATAGGGTTCAGAAAAAAACATCGCCCCGTCATAATCGGCCATCACTGAGTAGATTAAGCCGGGCTCGAAAGAAACTTCTTCAAAGAGAAAATCTCCCTCCGGTGTGGTCTCACCATGCAGCATGAACTTTTCGCCTTGATTTGGATCCCATGCATGCAGCATAACGTCCACTCTATCCGGCACTTTGCCGTCCGGGCTGCGGTTGACGATGGTCCCGGTCACTTCGCCGGTCCAGGCTGTTGCGGGAGCAGTTGGCGGCGCCTCGGTCTGAGCGCTCGCGGGAGCGGCAAGTCCGAGCATAAGGATTGCTAATACTGAAGCATACAATATACAAACTTTTCTCATTACTTATTCACCATTCTGAATTTGGACGACTGGAAGGTGGAAGGTTGGGAAAAATCAGTCTTCCATCCTTCTATTCTTCCACTCCTATTCTTTTGCTTCACTTTTCACCGCTACTCGCTCACCACATTTGGAACAAAAGCTGTCTTCCGAGGTGGTCGTTTGTCCACACTTCGGGCACGCTGTGCCGACCGGCTCACCACACCCGGGGCAGAACCAGTCGTCTGCCGATAACTTGCTGCCACACTGGCTGCATTTACGTGCACTGGCCTCAGACAAGGTTTCCCGGCGAGCGCGAATCAGCTTTTCGATGGCTTCATCTTCTGTCTCTTGTGACTGGATTAACTGGGCTGCCTGAGCCAATAACTCTGAGCGCAGGAGGGTATAGTCCTGCTCAGCGATCTTCCCGGTCTGATAATCAAAATCCAGATCGCGCAGCGCGGCCAAGACTTGCTCGCGCTGCGGTTTCAACTCGTGTCCAGTGAAAGAAGCCTGCCCCTGGCGTTGACCCGCGCCTGTCCTCTTTGACTGGTTTTGCCGGAAAGGCCTCACCACCACGGGAACGGTCAGTACCAGCAGGGCCAAGCCGATGAAAATTGCTCCGATGTCCATAACTAATCCATCTCCTGCAATTCTTGCTCAATTCGCTTCAAGATTTCTGGGGAAATCTGAGGGGTGGAGATCGAAGTTTCCACCTGTAAATCCTGTCTTGATCGCCAGCTGCGCAGCACCTGCCACACCACGGCCAAACCCAACAGCACGGCAATCACCGGCAGCACCCACACCAGGGCAGTAAAGCCCTTGCGGCCCGGTTCAGCCAGGACCCGCTCTCCGTACTGGGTGACGAAGTAATCGATGATGCGCTCTTCGCTCCAGCCGGCCGCCAGCTGGTCGCGGATCTGCGCCCGCCAGTCCTTGCAGGCCTGGGTCTCGCACACATCCAGCGGTGTGTTGGGACACACCGGGCAGTATAGCTGCTTGGCGATGGCGTTGACCTCATCGTCGGTCGGGAGGCGTGTTTGAGCATAGACTACGGCGACAGCGAAAAAACTGGCGGCAATGGTGAGAGCGGCCAACAGTAAGGGCAATAGGGGATAAGGGATAGGGGTTAGTTTGCGCATGGTTCAATCTCCAATTCCCGGCTGGGGCTGCAAACGGCCCGGTTTGATCACATACGAGGCTTCTACGTGCTTTCTGCTCGCCGGCCAGGCCGCGATCAAGGTGCCCAGGATCATCGCCAGGCCCCCGGTCCATACCCAATTGATTAGCGGGTTGAGGTACATCTTGAAAGTAGTCAGATCGTGCTGGCCCTCTTCCCAGCCCACCAGCAGGACGTAAACATCCGCTCCGGGCGTGGAATAAACCGCCGGAACGGTCACCGGCTGTTCCTGTACAACAAAGAAATCCCGGCGCGGCTTGAGCTGGCGGATGAACTCGCCATCCTTAAACAAAGCCGTCGACGCTTCCACAACTTCACGCCCGTCCGAGCCGGGATAATCGCGCAGCCCATCGTAGCGCAGGGTGTAGACACCCAGCCGGAGCGTTTCTCCCGGAGCCAGGCTGGCCTGGGTCTCCTGCTTGAAGTACGCGTCGCCAATCACACCCAGGACCATCATCACTACCCCCAAATGGATAACGTAGCCGCCGTAGCGACGGTGGTTGCGGCCGATAAGTTTTGCCAGAGCAGTTAGTGGATTTTCGCTCCGTCCGGACATGCGGGCGCGCAGCCCTTTCCAGAATTCTGTGGCGATCGCCAACAGCACAAAGGAAACCAGCCACAATCCAAAAATCGAGCCCGGGTGCATGCGGTGAGTATAGCCCCAGGCAGCGGTAATCCCCAGAGAAGCCAGAAATGGGACCAGCATGGCCCGGCCCAGGTTTCGCGCTGCCTGCTTGCGCCAGGCAAACAGAGGCGCAACCCCCATCAACAGCACCAGGACGAAGAACAGGGGTCCGGTCACTTTCTCGAAGTAAGGCGGTCCAACCGTAATCTTCGTACCGGTGACCAGCTCGGAGATTAACGGGAATACCGTGCCCCAAAAAACGGCGAACGTGATCGCCAGGAAGAGCAAGTTCTGCAGTACAAAAACTGCCTCCCGGGAAAAAAAGCTCTCCAGCTGGTGCTCAGACTTCAAGGTGTCCCAGCGCGAGAAGAGCAGCGACAGGGAACCCAGGAAGGTCAGGCCGATGAAGATCAAGAAAGCTGGACCCAAGGCCGATTTGGCGAAGGCGTGCACCGAGCTGATCACACCGGTGCGGGTAATGAAGGTGCCAAAGACCGTCAGAGCGTAGGTCAGGATGATCAGGATCATATTCCACTTCTTGAGCATGCCGCGTTTCTCGGTCATCATCACCGAGTGCAGGAAGGCTGTGCCGGTAAGCCATGGCAAAAACATAGCGTTTTCCACCGGGTCCCAGCCCCAGAAGCCACCCCACCCCAGCACGTCATAAGCCCAGCGCCCGCCCAAGATCAGCCCAATGGTCAGAAATATCCAGGCTACCAGCGTCCAGCGCCGGGTGGTGCGGATCCAGCCATCTTCCCGGGATTTACCCGTGATCAGAGCAGCCATGGCGAAGGCGTAGGGGATGACAAAACCTGTGAAGCCCAGGTAAGTTGTAGGCGGATGACCGATCATGCCGAAGTGGCGCAGCAGGGGGTTGAGTCCCTGACCATCCTGAGGGACGTAGGGCATGCCGCCTGTTGGCTGGAAAACGGCGCTGATGAGTTCGTTAGCCCCGGGCAAATGCCACAGGCGCCCGAATGGATTGGTGATGAAGACCGTCACCCCGACGAAAAAAGCCGTGGTCAGCATGGCTACGCCAATCACATAAGGCATTAGTTCACGGTCGCGGTCCCACTTGCGCAGCAGCACGATCATCACAAATCCGGCCATGATCCATGCCCAGAATAGGACGGAGCCCTGCTGGCCGCCCCACAAGGCCGTCAGGCGCAGAAACGGTGACATCGCCCGGCTGGAAACATCCGCGACATACGCCAGGGAGAAATCCATCACGTACAGCGAATTCACCACCACCAGGACTGAAATCGTGAGCAGTGGAAAGGTCACGATAGAGGCGTTGCGGGCGCTCTCCACCCATCCCGCTCGATCCCGCCAGCCGCCGTAGAAAGACGCAAAGGTAGCGTAGACCGAGAAAAGGAAGGCGATCGAAAGTGAGATTAAACCGATGTCGGCGATCATAGAAACTCCTAAAAAGGATAAGGGGATAGGGGATAAGGCGCGGACATCAACCCCTATCCCTTATTCCCCTATCCCCTGGTATGGTTCTGCCAGCAGCTCTTCGATCTTCTCATCCAGCTGCGGCGGGTAGAGCGGCCCAATGTGCACGCCGCGCAGCTCGCCGTTCTTGGCGACGAAGAAGGTCTCCGGCACACCCTGGATGTTGTAGGCCTGGGAGATGCGCGTGGCGACATCCGGCCCGTTGAGGTAGGTGATGTCGAACTCATCGATGTAAGCCAGGGCTTCCTTCTCGGTATCCACGTAGTCCACGCCGATGAAGACCACGCCTTTGTCCTGGTATTTACGCCAGGTTTGCTCGAGATAGGCATCCTCCTCCCGGCAGGGCGGGCACCAGGAAGCCCAAAAGTTGATTACCACGACCTGCCCGCGCAGTTCGCTCAGCGCGACTGTCCGGCCGTCAAAACCGGTCAGGGTGAAGTCCGGCGCCAGGCCGCTCTGAAGAGGGCCTGCTCTAACCTTCATTAACCCCCAGGCCAGCAGACTGAGCAAAGCCAGGACGATGGCGTAAGCCACTACCCGGCCTGCCGGGCTCCAGCGCGGCCAGGGCTTGGAAGAGGCAAGCTCGGTTTGCTCGGTCGACTCCATTGAAAGGGCTTGTTCGAGATCGATCATAGTTTCCTCAGAAGGTAGCAAAGGTTCCAAAGGGAGCAAAATCAGCAAACGAATTACGTATTCCGTGGATCGAATGAGCTGTACGCAGCACGCACTACGCAATACGTGCTATGGTTCCGCTCTCACCGTGGCCTGCGTCCAGATTTCGGCCGTCGGGCTG
>DATCIL010000588.1:0-2578 GCA_036507795.1 Anaerolineales bacterium
CTTGAAATGGAAAAAGATCGGTTAGGCTCAAGACTTAATGATGAAGTTGAATTATATAAGGAAACCAGCTAATGGGCTCTAACGAATAAGGTTAGATTGTGAGAGCGAAGCGAACCACAATCTGAACCGTTTGTTGGACAAGCCCATTAGTGACAGGCGGTATTGCTCTTTAAGAAAATATCTTTTTGATGTCGCGAGTGCTCAAGATGCACGATGGTGTGCGCTTTTTAAACGCCCGGGTGTTTCGTTGCAGTTGCATCAGCGGAAATGGATATTTGGCGGTTATCTTGTCGGTTTTGCTCATTTTTCAGGCAAACGAAACCCTCAGCGTTCAACACTGCAATCTGTGTTTTCAGATTGAGGCTGTACTTACACGGCCAGCGGCGACCCTCCTGCTTTTATCTTGTACCCCAGCTCCGGATAGATCCGTGTTCGGATGATTTTCATTGCCGCCCCACAACACCGACAGATGAGTTTTGGCCGCGCTCTCATCCATGCCTTTTTGCACTTGGGCTCCCGATTGAGCAGATACTGGATCAGTTGGATCAACCGCTTGCTGTTAGGGTGGAGAAAACCGTAGTTTCTTGCGCGCCTGAAACCCTTGGGCAGGACATGCTGGACGATCAGCCACAGGAACTTTGCACCGGGAACCGTTCGGTACTCCCACTGTTTGCTCTTACCATCGCGGTAGCGGAAGCTCACCTGGCCGTTTTCACAGGCGACGATGTCCTTTTCCTGAATCACGCCGCGATAGAGATAGCGCCCCAGATAAACCAACACTTTTTCCCCGCTCCCCACGGCCTTGCAGTCCACCACCCAATCCTTGGGCGGGGTTTCCGGCAAGGAAAGACCGGCCCGGGAAATCGCCTCCAGCAGCTTGGCGCGAAACACCTTCGCCAACGCCTTATGGTTGAACAGATAACGGCGCTTGCCCTTGCCTTTCTTGGCTCTCCAAAGTCTTTTCGCGGCGTTGATGGCAGCGGCCGGTACCACCATGTGAATGTGCGGGTGATAGTCCAGACGTCGGGAGTGGGTGTGCAGCACTGTCGTTGCCCCCGGTATCCCCTGAAGCTGTCGGTCATTCTGACTGAAGGCGCACACCGTCTCCCAGCTGCACCGGGTCATCAGGGCATAGATCGCCCGCTGGTGACGCCACGCCAGGGATCTGAGTTCGGCGGGCAAGGTGAAGGTCAGCAGAAAATAGTCCGCCGGCAACTGCTTCTTGAGCTGCCGCTCTATCCACTGCTGGCTCTCATGGGATTGGCAGTGTGGGCAGTTGCGATGCCCGCAGGAGTGGGGAACCAGAATTTGGTGGTGACATGAATCACAGGCGGCCTGTATTTTGGGGCCGAGCTGACTGCGACAACCCTTCATGGCCGCCAGCGCCTGGCGATGGGAGGGAAGCAGGCGTCCTTGATACTGGGCCAGGAAGTCTGACTCGAAGGTGGTAATGATCGATGACAACCTCATTTGACTTTCCCTCCATCGATGGCGAAGCCGAAGCCGTTCATCAGCTCATTGATCAGCCGGTCGGCATTCTCTGCGGTATGGGAAGTCAGGTGGGTGTACTTGGCCGTAGTGAGGATACTGCGGTGGCCCAGGATCTGTTTGACCGCCAGCAGGTCGAGACCGGATTCGATCAAATGCGTAGCGTAGCTGTGGCGCAGACTGTGAGGGGTGATCTTTTTTTTATCCCGCAGGCCTCGGCCACCTTGCGCAGCGTGATCTGCACGCCGCCGCGATCCAGCGGTGTGGTGGCGCTGTGCGCCCCCTTAAGCCCTCCGTGGCGGTTGGGGAATAGTAGCACGGGATTGCGGTGCAGCGCCCAGAAGCGGCGTAGCACATCGCGCGTCGCATCGGGCAAAGGCACCAGGCGGTCCTTGTTGCCCTTGGCATCGCGGATATGGACACGACGGCGCACGGCATCGATATCGCCGACCTGCAGACGCAACCCTTCGCCGAGGCGCAGACCCAAGCTATAGACGGTGAAGTAGAAGACCCGGTAGCTGAGTTTGTGGGTGGCCTTGAATAATCGACCGGCCTCCTCGACGGTGACGATATCGGGCAGGCGTTGAGCCTTGGGTGGCTTGATCAGGTCGATGTTGACCCAGGGCCTGTCAAGCACATGGGTGTAGTAAAACTTGAGCCCGTAGAGGTCGAGCTTGACGGCGCTCCAGGAGTGGGAGTCCAGCAGATCGGAGAAATAGTCGGTGAGTTGCTGTTTGGAGAGAGCATCGATGTCATGGGCGAAATAGCCGCCAATGCGTCGGATGGCGCGCGCGTAGGCCTCGATGGTCTTGGGCTGGAGCCCCTTGAGTTTGAGATGTTGCAGGTGCTTGTTGTAATTGCGCTTGAATTTTCTCTCGGCTGATGATGTCATAGTTCAGTAACCTCATGGTCCGTGGTTGGATATCCCCTCTTTTTGAGGGCGTGAGGTTACATTTTATGTCTATTTAGGGAATGGTGATGAATCGATGCTCTTTTCTCCGCGAAGCGGCTTCGTCCAAGTGTGCCACGAACAAATCCGTAAGGATTTGGAGCTGTTTATAAGATGAAGGTAGGCCCTTCGAAATCGGCT
>DATCIL010000589.1:0-2989 GCA_036507795.1 Anaerolineales bacterium
GCCTGCCAGGATCGAACACCGCCGTGTGAACTATGACGTGGCTGCCGCGGTACAGGCAATTCGGGGCGCCGGCTTGCCGGAACAATTCGCCAGCGTGCTGGAACAGGGAGGTCTCCATGCCATTGGATAATACCGCCACGAGGGATGGATCCTGGGATGTGCTCCAACAACCCAGCCGGCCTCGGGCAGGCCTGCATAATAGCTACCGGCTCTTACTGGCCGCCCTGGGTGTGGGCTGGCAGGTGAAAGAACCGGTCTATTTACGTCCCCGCTGGGGTGAGACGGTTCCCTCGGTTTATCACTTTATTCTGCAACGCTTACCTGACAATCAGCCGAACATGATCACCGTGCCGGTCGGTGCGGAGGTTAACGACTTGATCAGGCTCGAAGGCTGGCGCGTTGATAGACCAGACGACCGGCCTAAATTTAGATGAGAGGTGGATATAGGGAACAATTCTCACCAGGGAGCCACCCATTTTGCCAGGAGCTGCCTTCAAGTTCTCCGGCTACTCCTGATAACGAGCACGGGTAATTGGGTTATTCAATCCCAGCACCCGTGCTTTGCTTAACTCTGGGTGACCTTACGTTTTGATTTCTTCTTCCTTGTCTGATCACAACAATGGTCGCTATCACCGCCCACGCCAGCGCGTTGAGCAGCATAAAACTTACCTGGTTTACGACGCTTATATAAAACAAGCTTGCTAGATTGATGCCAAAGTGAAAGAGGCTCGCCACCCAGATGTTGAAATCAATCTCACGCACCAGGTAATACAAGGTTATTGAAAAGCCGGTGAACGCCACCACCGCGAACAGGACGTAGAGGGCGCCGTTCTGGTAAAAACCGACGTGCCAAAGTGTCCATAAAAGCGCCACGATGGCCGATGACACCAATGGTTTTAGATCGCGATCTAACCTGGCGTGTAAATAGCCGCGCCAGCCGGTTTCCTCACCCACCGCTCCCAGCGCTAAGCTCATCAGTAATAGGGCTATGGGGGAGGTGATATCTGACTGGAATCTAAAAGATTCATGCGTGAACCAGATGATCGGAAAGAGAACCGCCGCTGGAATCAGGGGCAAAAGCAGTGCCCACAGGAATTTGGATCTGGGCGCCTCTTTGAGTTTGAAATTGAGTCGCAGCTGATCTTTTCGAAAAATCAGCACCATCAGGATTCCGGCCAGGCCAGGGCCCCACTGGGGTAAAGCCGAAAGCTCTGTGCTGATACCCACAGCCTGCTGAATCCCGCCCATTAAGAAGGTGAAAAAGAAAGCCAGCAGATAGAAAAGGACAATTCGGAGAATCATTTTATACTTCCTTGGGAACGTAATTTTTCTGTCGGATGCGCTGCAGAGCGCCCTCGAGCCAGGTTAGATAGGTTTTGTTGCTTCGCAGACCGTACTCCAGGGTGAGCAGGGTGAAAAAGAACTCGCGCTGGTTTTCGAGCTGGGGGAATTTCTGCAGCCATTTCTGGTACATATCCTCGTACTCTGCAACCCGCTCCTCGACTTGATGGATTTCAGCCTCGATGACTGCGGCAATCTCTTCATCGGCGATTTTGCCGGCGAAAAAGACCTGGACGAGGAAGGGTTCTCGAGTGGCCTCAGCTGGAAGAGGGGTGGAAAGCCAGTCCTGCAATTCCTGTAACCCTGCAGGGGTCAGGTGATAGATTTTTAAGTCCAGGCGATCTTCCCGGTCAATCACCTCTTTGGTAACCAATCCCTGTTCTTCCAGTTGAGCGAGGGTCCGGTAGATCTGGCTTTGATCTGCCGGCCAGAAATGCTGCACAGAGCGGTCAAAGGCTTTTTTGAGGTCGTAGCCGGAGAAGGGCGTGTAGGATAGAAACCCGAGAATGGCGTGTTTTAGGGACATATCTGTTCGATTTATCTTATAGGACTTATCATATAGGATGTATCGAATAAATATTACCCTGGAATAGTGGGTTTGTCAAGTAGGGGCGGGTCTTGAATCGATCTGGGAAGACCGCATCGCCAACCCATATCCCTGCAGACCCCAGAACCCGGTCCCTCTGACCCGCCCTTGTTGGTCAATCGGGAAAAACACCATTTGGTTAATTCGACACCGGGCGGGTCTGCCGGTGTGGATTTATCATCTCTTGATCGGCGAGGTCTCCCGACCGAGCCCTCAGCAAGAATGCATGCCCTGCCGGTCCGGGCGCCTAAAAGAGGGGGATTGGTGAAAATTGGCGAAATTGGCGGTTCCTTTCAATCGGCCGGCTAAAATAACTGTCAAGCGCATCTGAAACCGGCCTGCGCAGGCAGGCCTTGCGCCCTTCGTTGCTGCGGTTTCAACCGTCCGAAAACACCTTGCCGATCACCACGACGGTCATGAGGCGATTCGTGCAAATTGGCGGCGATTAGCGGTTCCTTCTCTTAAGAGGAAATCTTCACGTAATTTGTCATGTTACAAGATATGACAGATTACACTTGATATTCGCGATCAGCTTCTGTAAGATTGTCTACACAATTAGCGTTCCCTTAAAAACATCACTACAACGTCGTGGAGGGTCGCAACAACCGGAGGGAAACGCTCTCCTCATTTATGCGGGAGAGCGTTCTTGCTTAATTTTTTAGAGGTGGCAGGTTTTCCATGAAAGGAGAAATCGAATGCTCAGGTTTGTAATCAGTCTCTTCATCGTTCTACACGGCCTGGTTCATCTTTGGTATTTCACCTTGAGCCAAAGACTGGTTGAATTCAAACCGGAGATGGGCTGGTCGGGAAGATCCTGGATCTTCACAAACTTTCTCGGAGATTCAACAACCCGCTCGCTGGCCAGCGTGCTTTATGTTTTGGCTACCATCGCATTTGTGGTGAGCGGCATCGGGATCCTCGTCCGCGCGGAATGGTGGCGCCCGGTGCTTGTGGGCTCGGCCGTATTCTCCGCAGCGATCATCCTTCTGCTCTGGGATGGAGGGCTGCAATTGCTTGTAAATAAGGGGTTGGTCGGGTTTACCATCAGCGTTATGATTCTGG
>DATCIL010000590.1:0-8415 GCA_036507795.1 Anaerolineales bacterium
TGAGTGCTGAGAATTGCGTATTGCGGGGGGCGGATTGGGTGGTACATATTCCGTATTGCGTAGTGCGTAATCCGTTTTTCGTGTTGCGTATTGCGGGGGGCGGGATTGGGCGGTGAGGATGTAGATTGAAGGGCGGCGCGCGGCGGCGGGTCGGTGGCAGCCGGGGTTGCGGGCTCCCGGTTGCTGGGCAAGAGATTGCTTCGCTGCGCTCGCAATGACCCTTGCCCAGGTTTTTTCGCTGCCCTTGCAATGACCCTTGCCCAGGTTTTTACAACGGGTAGTGCATTCTCTCTAAATAATCGCCGAACTCGTGGATAAACTGCTGCTTTTGCCCGGCGGTGAAGGCTTCCCTGAAGCGCCCGATCTTACCTTTGGCGAGGTGCAGACCTTTTTGGCCGGAGCGTGAGCGATCCGGGTGATAATTATCGATGACGCAGCGCACTGCCGGCTGGCTGGCGTCCAACTTTAAAAATGAAAGCAGGCGGTCGACTTCTTCCTCGTAGTTTTTCAGCAGGTTTTCGTAGCGGACGTGCAGGGCGGCAGGGCACTCGAGCCAGGCTTCGGAGATACTTACATACTCTTTCATAAAATCGACGGCTTGTTCGACCGTAGTCAATCGGGCAAAGGCATTGTCGCGGTTATCCTGACGAGCGCGCTGCCCGTACTCATATGTGGAGAGCAGCGCATCGCGCGGATCGCGATAAATGTAAGTCGGCTGGATCAATCCCAACCTGAAGGAATACCCGGCAAGGGAGGTCGGCCCGGCGTGCGCTTTGATGGCAAAGGTGTGGCCCAGCACAGCGGGGACCGCGACCAGCAGCAATCGGCGAGCCGTCAAGGCGCCGATATTGAGATTGACTTCGGTCAAGATGTTTTGCAGGCGAAAACGCTGGCGGATCAGGCGCGCGTCGGAAAAGCCAGCCGCCAGTAAAAGATCGTGCGTCAGGTTGTAATACCAACCTGAGCCAGCCCGCGGCATGCCCACAGATAAAACGATTCTTCCGGTCATCTAGTACCTTGCTAATGAGATTCTCGCTTTTCGAGCGAGAACATTCTCGGGTGAAGAGGAACCGCGAAGGAGCAAAGAACGCGAAGGTTCGCGAAGGATCATTAATAAAGGTTTAGGCATCTTTGCGCGCCTTGCGGTTTGGGGATTCACTCTGGCCTATCCGGGGCAGAGGATGCAGCCTTTTGCTTAATCATGGCTTCTTTCTCGGCGGGGGATAGGAAGGCGATCTGCAGAGCATTTCTTTGGGACTGGCAGATCTGCTCATCACTGAGACCGGCGGCAGGGGCGGCCACTTCATATTCGTAATTCAGGTCGATGCCGCTGATGGCCGGATCATCCGAATTGAGCGTGGCGAGCAGGCCGAGCTCGAGAAACTGGCGCATTGGATGGCTGGCATAATCTCGGACGGTGCTGGTCTGCACATTGCTGGTCAGGTTGGCTTCGATGCCGATGGCGTGCTCGGCCATGTAGCCCAACAAGGAAGGATCGGCGACGGCGTGAACGGCATGCCCAATACGAGAAGCTCCCAGGTCCCGAATGGCCTGCCAGATGCTTTCAGGACCGGCGGACTCGCCGGCGTGCACGGTTACCCTTAATCCAGCTTCGCGCGCCCGGCGAAAATGCTCCAGGAATAATTCACCCGGAAAATTGGCTTCATCGCCGGCGAGATCCAGAGCAACCAGGTGACTCGAGTGCCGAAGCAGCGCCTCTAACTCCTTACTGGCTACGTCCGGACCATAGGTGCGGCTGAGGATGCCGATCAGGTTTACTTTCAGCCCGGAATCCTGAATTCCATCCGAGACGCCTTCGATAACGGCCGCGACCACTTCTTCGGGATCGAGGCCGTGCGCTTCGGCCATGAACCAGGGGCTGAAGCGTAATTCGAGGTAATCCAGGCCTTCCCGGCGGGCATCCCGGACAGTTTCATAAGCGATGCGCCGGCAGGCTGCATAATCGGCAAGAACACCAACCACCCATTCAAATTTGGCGATGAACGCCATTACCCCGGGTTGGGGCTCCATAACCCGCACGTAGGGGCGCAACCCTTCCAGATCCCAGGCGGGCAGGGGCAGATTGTGCCGGCGGCCGAGGTCGAGAATGGTCTCGAGGCGAACACAACCTTCCAGATGGCGGTGCAGATCAATTAGAGGATAAGCAGGATCGGTCACGACTCATATTATAATTGGGCAGGGAGAAATATCCAGCTTTTCAGTAAGACGCCGCCGGGGACGGCGGCTGGAGCGTACTTTTTTTCCAAGAAGCCGCCGCCGAGGACGGCGGCTGGAGCGTAGTTTCAGTGAGCAACACGGAACAGGAAGACTATCCAGAGAGAGGAGCAACAGAAAAATGAAAGGTATTTTTAGCTTCATGAAGGGATTGATCTGGGGCGGCGTGGCCGGCGCGGCGGCGGCATTGTTGTTTGCACCGGCCTCCGGTGAAGAAACGCAAATGCGATTGCGCCAGCGCGCTGAAAACATGCGTGAGGAGGTCAACCAGGCCGCCGCCGCCCGCCGGGCAGAATTGGAACAGCAGCTGGCAATGTTAAGATCTAAAGAATCTTAAGTCAGGGAGAGAGCGTTCGGAAACTACCGTTCGTGTTTCGCGAACGCTATCCGCCCGGCGCTGTAAGACGCCGGGCTATTCTTATGAAACCCATGGGGGCTGTGATTTGAGGCCGTCAGGGCTTCGCGCCCTGGTATGGGCGGGTCTTCACCTGGTCAGCAATGGATCTGAGCCAATTGGGCTGCCTGTTTGCGAAGGTTATATGCCTGGACAGACCCGCCCCTACTTGAGCACCGGACGTTTGGGCGGTTTCAGAGCACTTTCACGGAGAGAGACTAAAGCGGTAGGGGGCTTTCTGGCGGGTAAAGCGGGTCGTCCCGGTGACGACCAGGATCGCTTCATCAACATCCTCCCCAATCTCTATCGATACATCTGCGGTGTTGTCAGCAGCCAGGGAAATATCCTCGATGGTTGTCGTCCCGCTTCCACGGGATATCAGCGCCAGGCGATAGCGCTGCGGAAGCAGGTTTTGGATGCGCACCCAACCCTGGGCCTCCCAGCCGGCATCTCCATTTTCAAAATCGGCAAAATAGCCAACTTCAGGCACAGAGACGTCATCCAGGAGAAAGCCTTCGCCATTCACGGCGGCATCGGTCACATACTCAAAACGGATTTGCAGCTGCTGACCGGCAAACTGCGAGAGGTCCACGCTCTCCTGGATCCAACCGCCGCTGGAACCATTGTATCCCCAGCCATAGCTGTTCCCGGATGGATCTTCCGCCGTTCCAGATGGGGTGGTTATGATCTGCCAGTCCTCGCCATCCAAAGAATATTCAAGGTAAAGATAGTCATAATCCTCTTCCAGATCGTACCAGGTCCAATAAGTCAGGGTAAGCGGACCTTCATGACCGCGGAAGTCGAACGTCCGGGTGAGGATCATATCCGATTCATCCCCCCGGTTCGACCAAAAGGCATATTCCCCGGAATAAGGATCCTGCGGAACGACCGGAACCTGGATGGTGCCCTCGAAATGCAGGTTGTACTCGCCGGAACAGGTGATGTTGATGTAATCGACGCCATACTGATGCACGTCGCGGGTAATTTCGTCTTGAGGGCAGCGCCGGACAGTTTCCGTCTCACCGGCTTGAGGGGCATCCGGATAGTTGTGGTAAAAATATCGCCCGTCAGCAATGGATGGATCCTGCAAAAAAGAAGCCAGCAGCCAGTCCATAAAAACATCATCGGCAGTTAGCGGTTCACCGGTGGCGGGGTGGCGCTCGCCGAGTTCGATCAGGACTTCATCGATGCTGGTCATACCGTTTTCCGGGTGAGCGACCAACTCCTGGGTTGCTTCATCGCCAAAGCGATCCAAAAAATAGGTTAAAAACAGGAAGGCTGCGCCATAGTGGGCAGGCGTTTGACCTGGATCGGTAGGCCAATCGTTTAGCTGGATGTCCGGGTCCTGGACGTAGGCAAAATCAAAGCCACCGCCAGAATAACCGTTCAAGAAGGAAGCCAATTCCGAGAAACCTTCATTCATCCAGGTCTGTTCGTTGCGATCGCGGTACCAGTGGATCATGTGCTGAAATTCGTGCGCCAAAACACCGTAGGTATATTCAGATCCGAGGTCCACGTTATCGGCATTGAGCAAAAACATCTCATGCGCATTGGAGTATTCGTGCGCCAGAGGATGGTATTCGTCTGCAGAAGAGAAATAACCGGCTAAAGATTCTCCGAGACCGCCGGCGTAAAGAATATACAGGTGCGGGTCCCCGTCGACGCCAGGAGACCATTCGCTGCCGAAAAACTCCCGATTGGTGGGGTAAATTTGCTCCTCGAAGGTCTCGGCCAGCGCTTGAAGCTCCTCTTGATCATAGGAGACTTCATCTTGAACCCAAAAATAGACGTGCTCGGTGACGAAGCGCAGGGTGGCCTGGAGGCGGAAATTCTCGTTCGTATTGACATTGGTCGCCCAAAAAGAATCGCGGGCTCCGACAGACAGAGGGACTCCTGAGAAGGGAACGGTCCGCGGGACGTTTTCTTTACCCTCCAAGCGGCGCGCCAGATCAGATAATTCGTTGACCGGAACCACCGTATCTTCCAGGACTCGCAGGGTCTCGGCAGATACGATGACTTCCAGGCCGGAGCTGCCCGTTTCGGAAGTCGGCTGGGGCACCGGACGGATGACCTGAGGCGTGGGGGTGGGAGCAGAGAGCACGGAAGGCTGGCCAGCCCTTTCGGGGACAGCGCGTAGAAAATAAAACAGGCCTCCGCCAATGCCGAGCGCCAACAGGCCCAAACAGCACAGGGCGAACACCCCAATTACCGCTGGAATTACCCAGGAACGTTTCATTGGCTTATGGTTGAAAGTTTGAGGTTGAAGGTTTAAAGTTCGGTTCGCTCATTTTTGAAGGCACCTCGATCACCTAAGCAGACGCAGATATGGGGATAAGGATTTTCCTGCTATTGTACTCGAGACGGTGAGGGGAAGACGGGGGACCGGAGACGGGGTAAATATTCGTTTTTCGTTTGAGGAACGAATGATCGGAGATTGAAGATTTAAGATTGAAAATTGAAGGTTGGCGGTCGATGAACGTGTATTCGTTTTTCGTTATTCGAATTAATTTTGTCGAGGAACGAATGGGAGAAGAGACAAGGGATAAGGGATAGCGGTTTGAGATTGGAGATTGGGAGGTTTAAGATTATTAAGATTTTAAGGTGCGATGGTGATGAATTTTGCAGGTGAAGTGGTTCTATTTTAATTTAATCACATTTCGTACGGGTTCCGCTTTGGTGGAGCTTGCGGTTCTGTAAGGCAGCGGAAGAGCTGGGGGCCGGGAAGCTGGGGTGCAGGGGAGCTGGGGAGCGGCGACGGAAGCCATCGCTCGGGAGCGTCGGGTGGTCGAGTAGTCGGATGGTCGGGCGCGGAGATGATTTGCATATTGCGAATCGCGATGGGCGAATTTGCGCGAATGGGACGCGAATGAGTTGCCGGAAAAAATGGTCTGCGGTCATGTGAATCACATAAATCCAGAGAACCAGGTTGATGCGTATAACTTTTAAGGTGGAGGACTGAAATATATCTTTATTCTTCGGAGGAGCGAGGAGAGATGAATAAATTCATCGTGCCATTTTTCATTGCTATCTTGCTATTACTCAACGCGTGCCAGGCGCAGCCCTCCACGCTTCAATTGCCGACCGATGTCGAGCCAATTACTGATACCCCCGCGTCTGCAGTCGAAAGCCAACCCGCCCCAACTGAAACGCCCAGGATCGAACCAACCGCCACCGCTACCACGGCTCCTGCCGAACCACTCGTCGTTTTGATCGATAACGATGAAGGTCCAATCACCCCGGCGAATTTCAACACGTTCATAGGGTTTTGGATGGTGGGTTGGGTGTACGACCCGCTGTTCGTACGTTCGCCGGATCTAGAACCTATTCCTGCTTTGGCGATCGAAGCTACCCCCAGCGAGGATGGTTTGATCTGGACAATAAATCTACGCGAAGATGTTACCTGGCACGACGGTGAACCCTTCAATGCTGACGATGTTGTATTCAGTTATCAGTTTTTGACGGCTGCAGGCCGGGCTCCCAATTTGGCCGCGATTGAAAGCGTGGTGGCGAATAGTGATTATGAAATTACCATCACTCTGTCCCAACCAGCCCCCTTCTTTCTCAATGAGGGTCTGGCGGGATATTACATTTTGCCTGAACATATTTGGAACGACCAAGAGCCCATCAGCGGCGAATTGAGCCAATTCCAAGGCCAGATTGGTACAGGAGCTTACGAGCTGGTTGAAATCAATCCTGGAGAGTCATACACTTTCAAAGCCAATGCCGACTACTTCCGTGGCAGACCTCTTGTGGACACGATCATTGCCAAGATCGTAAAAGATCGCACCCAGCAATTCATCCAATTGCGAACCGGCGCAGCAGCTGCTGTGCTGTCCTCCGTTCCTCCCGCGTTGGTAAGTGAATTGGCCTCAGATCAGGAAATCGTGTTTGCGCGTGGTTCCGATTTCTTTAACTATATTTTCTACCTCAATGGTTCTCGACCGCCCTTTGACCAGGTTGAAGTCCGCCAGGCCATTGCAAAGGCGATAGACGCAGAGCAACTTGTGGAGATTGTCATGCTAGATCAGGGGGTTGTCCTTCCGCTCAGCTGGTACCACCCGGATCTGCCCTGGGCAACAAACATCTCCAGAGAATACGATCCGCTCACGGCCAATACGATGCTCGACCAGATCGGGCTGGAAGACTCGGACGGTGATGGTGTGCGGGAATACAATGGGGAACCGGCGCAATATGAAATTCTCTGCGACACAAACAACCCGGTCGAGGTGCGATCTACGGAGCTGATTGCCGGGATGTTGCAGGAGGTCGGAATTGAAGCTACCCTAAATTGCCTGGACATCGATACCTCGGTGAGTCTTATATGGCCAAACTTCGTCGCGGTCCCGAATCCGGACTATGATATGGCCATTTGGGGTTGGTCGAGTGGCGTACAATTCCAACGTGGTTTTATCCGTGGCATGGTCGACGGCGACTTTGGCGGCATCGGATGGGCAAACCTGACCGGCTCATCAGACGATCAGCTCGATCAGCTCATGGCGGAATATGTTTCCAACCCAGAACCAGAGCGCCAGGAAGAATTAAACCTTCTGGTCCAGGAACGGTTTGCCGAGGTGCTTCCTTTTATACCCTTGATGTCACCAGGAGGCAACTTCGCCTATCGCCCCGAAATTTACGACCAGTGGGTATACGTCCGTGGGACGGGGATAATGACGAGCTGGTCATTCCTGCCTCCTATACAATAAGAAATACATAGAATATGGAGTATCCCTCCCTGGAATTTTTTCGCCAGGTCATCCATCCCGAAATCTCCCGATATTCGCTCAGAACGATAAAAACAAGTGCGCCACCTGTTAAAGTTGAAGAAGTCTCTCTGTATTCCGATAGCACTCATGACGTTAAATTCCGGTTGATCGTGAAGATCGTCTCCCCGGGCTGGCCGGACGATCCCCGGGGACAAGACCGCGAGCGAATTTTCTACCAACGAGTTTTTCCGAGGCTTGGCTTCGAGCACCCCCGGGTTTATTATGCCGGCTTGAATCCTGGCACCAGGCATCGCCTAATTGTCATGGAAGATGTATCCGGTCGATATCGTTTTCCATCTCCAAGTTACCGCTGGAATTTAGAAGAAGTATTTTGCTTCCTGCGCACTTACGCCCGTCTTCATGGCCGGGGGCAAGAAATCCTTCCGGCGATTGAAGATCGTGCCTGGCTGCTCACTTATCACCGCCAACCTCCAGACTGTGAACAGATCGAAGAATCAACCCGATATCTTGTTAGCCAGGGAATTTGGGACCCACTGCCCAACCTGGAGAGACTAATCCAACAGACGCAAGAGCAGCTGTCTGTCTTCTCGGGCCACTCTGTCACCTTAATCCACAATGATTTATACCCCCCCAATATCGGCTTGCCTCAAAATTTAACCGATCTGGCTGTCCTGATTGATTGGGATATGGCTGCATGGGGACTGGCAGAAATCGATCTGGCTTACTTGTTCATGCAACCATTCCGCAGCGCCAGTCAAATTGACCGCCAAGAAGCCTTGGATTATTATTGGGGCCAGCGATTGGCTCTAGAGGGTCGCATACCACCCCACGACGAACGCCAGTCTCTCCAGAACCTGGCGGACTCCCTATTTGCCCTGGCAGAGGTTTTGGTGGCTGAAAAAGTAGCCAGAAGACCGTACCCTCCCGGTTCAGCGCCGAGAGCATACTGGGATGCCATGTACGGTGTGCTTTACCAACGCCTGATGGAATTATGTGAGCGGGTTTAATGTCCGGTAAACAATTTCTCCGTCGCGCATTCGAATATGTGTTAACCTTTTTCGC
>DATCIL010000591.1:0-1345 GCA_036507795.1 Anaerolineales bacterium
TCCAGTCGGCAAGATGGTAATCTTCAGTGTCGGTGCCAGGGAAAGCCGGGGTAAGGGATGGCGGCAGTGTCTGCGTGGGGGTAGTCGTCGGCGTTGGCGAAACACTGGAAGTGACCGAGGGTCTGGGCGTGAAGGTGGCGCGCGGCGTTGGAGAAGTGCTCGGCGACGGCGTCGAGGAAGGTGATGGGGCAGGAGTTGTAGAGGTAGCCGGCACAAGGGTGGGGATGGTGCGGGGCTGGGGAGATAGGGCCCGGATCGAAAGAAATATCGTCAGGATCAGGACCAGTATGGTTACGAGGGCGTATAGGGCAATATAAATATTGCGAAGGGGCGATCCCGCCCCATTGCCATTTGGCGTGGAGGATTCTCGATGTTCCGACATATTTAGAGAATTAATTGTAAACTATTTATCCAGCGAGGAATTGCCTTTCGCTACAGGGCGATTTTGGTCTGTGATCCATTCACTCCATGATCCTGCATACAATCTGGCATCGCCCAGACGGGCATGGGCAACAGCTAAGACATTGAGCGCTGCGGTTACACCTGAGCCGCAGTAAAAAGCTGTCCTTTCAACTGGTATCCCCGCCAACAGTTCTTGGAATCTAGCCCGCAACTTCTCCGCGGAAAGGAATTTTTCCTTCTCATCCAATACTTCTGTATAAGGCGCCGATTTGGCTCCCGGAATGTGACCCGCGATCGGGTCGATGGTTTCGTTTTCCCCTCTGTACCGATCGACGGTCCGCGAGTCCAGGACGAGGGAATCGCTCCTTTTTCGCATCTCCTCAACTTCTTCCCAACCAACTACGAGGTCATGGCGAGGATGTGCTGTGAACCGGCGGGCGGTGCGGGTCTCCGTCCCGCTCCGTACCGGGAATCCGGACTCTTTCCATCGCTTCCAGCCGCCGTCCAGGATAGCGACTGAATCATGGTCCAACCAGCGGAGCATCCACCAGAGACGGGCCGCAGCCAATGCGCCGCCAACATCATCATAGGCGATTACCTGGACCTCTGAATTAATCCCCCACGCGGATAGTTTTTCCACAAATGTATCGATGGGGGGTAGAGGATGGCGACCGGTCTTGCCGGGCAGGATGGGGTCGCATAAATCCCGGTCCAGATGAGCGTAAACTGCGCCAGGAATGTGGGCTTTGAGATATGCCTCCTGCCCCTGTTCTGGCTCCGTCAGCGTAAATCGACAATCTATGATGGCCCAATCAGGGTCAGCATAGTGTTTGAAAAGTTCGGGTACGGAAATTAAGGTCGAATAGGCCATGGTTCAGTCCAAAACCGATAGCAGTTCCCGGTGCCAAAAGGCGCTGTGGAGCATTCGCCGGTCGGAACGCCG
>DATCIL010000592.1:0-1239 GCA_036507795.1 Anaerolineales bacterium
TTGGTGCTGGGCGTGATATTTTACGCCAACATCTCTGCGGCAGCCTTTCAGCAGACCGCACCGGGCGTGGAAGTAATCATTGGTCCGTTCATCACCCTGCTGCTTTTTGGCATTCCAGCCATCACCATGCGGTTGATCGCCGAGGAGCAGCGCATGGGCACGATTGAATTGCTGCTTACGGCTCCGCTGCGAGATTACGAGTTGATTATTGGTAAATGGCTGGGCGGTTTCCTCTTTATGCTGACCTTGATCGCCGTCACCTGGGTCTATCCGATCATCCTGAACTTTTTGGTGGATCCCGGCATAGACCAGGGTCCGCTGCTGACCGGTTATCTTGGCCTGGTCTTGATCAGCGCTTCGCTGGTCGCCATTGGCGTGGCCGTTTCTTCATTCTTCAGCAACCAGATCGCCGCGTTTTTCGCTACGATTGGCATATTTTTGCTGCTCTGGTTGGTCGGCCTGCCGAACCAGGCCATAGGCGCCTTCGGCAGCGAATTTTTACGATATATCGACTTCAGCGAGCATTTCTACAGCACGTTGTTCAGGGGGATCATCGATTTGCGAGACATTGTCTATTACGTCAGTTTGACCGCCCTGGCTTTGTTTATTGGGTCAGTGGCCGTTGAAACGCGGAGGTGGCGTTGATGAAACGCGATTGGCGTCGATTTGCACCTTTTGCACTGTATCTTTCGATCCTGGCTGCGATAGCCTCAGCCGGGCTGTACATCGTCTTCCGTGAATTCAACCTGCCGCTGCAAATCAGCCTGGCGCTGGTTGTCCTGGGTCTGGCATTATTCGTCATCCTGGACCCGGAGAGGGTCCGGCAGGCGCTGACCGGTCGCCAGGCGCGCTACGGCTCCAATGCAGTGGTGATGGGCCTGGCATTCATCGGCATTTTGGGGGTCGTTAACTACTTGATCTACCAAAATCCCAAGCGCTGGGATCTGACCGAAAACCAGCAGTTTACCCTGGCTCCGGAGACTTTGGACACCCTGGATACCCTGCCCGAGCCGGTCAATGCCACAGCATTTTTCACGCAAAGGACCCCGTCAGATACGGCGGAAGGCCTGTTGGACCAATACAAGTTTAAGGGCGATGGCCAGTTCGACTATCAATTTATCAATCCGGAAGCCGATCCGGTGGCGGCGCAGCAGGCCGAGATCACCCGGGACGGCACCGTCGTGCTCCGCATGGGCGAGCGGCAGGAAAGGGTGACCATCGTGTCTGAACGTGAGCTGA
>DATCIL010000593.1:0-1258 GCA_036507795.1 Anaerolineales bacterium
GTTTTGATACCAGCGGTGGCGCACCCGTTCGGTTAGTCCCAAAGGCGCTTGGATTGAGGCGACGCCGTACACCCGGAGCGGCTGGTTTGGCTGAATCTCGGTCAAGGGGGTCACGACACGCAACGAATCTTTGTCGAATTCCTTGCCGAATTCGACGCTCGCCAAGCGCAGCGGAGCCGGCGGGATAAACGGGCGTCCCAATTCCGCGAGTCCGAGAATTGCAATCCCCGTTCCGAAAGCCAGCGCCCGGCGGGGGATCTTAAACTGTGACATTGGATAGTAAAGGGATAAAAAGCCCAGGCACGCCAGCGCAGCGCTGGCGCGCGTCGCGAGCGTGTTGCTGACGCTCCACAGGATCGGCAGCATGACGTTGATCAAGGCAAAGAGATTAAACGCAAAAAAGGCCGCAGTCAGGCCGCGCTTCACGGAAAGATGACGGTCATAAATGACGTCGAGCGTCGATAGCGTAGCGGATAATCCGACCAACAACACGAAGGCAATATTGCGGGATACGAGAGTTGCGCTGGCGTAATAGATTGGCAGGACGAAGAACAGCATCTGCTGATAAAGATTTTTGTTGAAGAAATTGACCAGGAAACGGAGCCGCGGCGTCCATGGCACCGGCAGGCGGGGGTGGTTGAGTAACATCGGCAGAAACAGGCTGGAGAGCCAGATGAAGCTGATATGGAAAACGACGAGGCGGAGGTAGGAAAAGTTCCGTTTTCCGAGCCACATGATGCCGATGCCCAGGATCAGGGCATAGAGGCTATGGAGCCACCAGAGTTTTTCTTGGTGCAGATGAAACCAGGCGATCAATCGATGGCGGAAGCTTGAACGAGATGTCGCGATGCTTGCGTTGGAATTCGGCATAAAGGCGCTTTATCATTTAAAGCAAGCTTCGGCTTGATTGTCGATGGGATTAGGTGACCGCACCGTTGGCGTTATCGTTCCTTCCCCGATGCGGTTGCGCGGAAATCTCCCTGTTGCTTTATGAGCTTAGCCTAGCTACAAATTAGATCTGTTTAACAAACACCTCATATTATTTATAAGGAGCGCGTCATGGCACAGAAATATGTGGATAGTTTCGGCACGCGAAAGATTCTGAAAGTCGGCAGCAAAAGCTATGACATATTCCGCCTCGATTTGCTGGAAAAGGCGGGGTTCAAGAATATCTCCCGTCTGCCGGTTTCTTTGAAGGTCCTGCTGGAGAACCTGCTCAGGCAGGAAGACAACCATCACGTCAGCAAGGGCGATATCG
>DATCIL010000594.1:0-4645 GCA_036507795.1 Anaerolineales bacterium
ACACGGATAAAATATTATAGCAGACCCGAATTGGAATGCTCAATCTAGCGACAGTGCACAACGAAAGCCAACCCTGAGATTCGGCCGGGCGGAATGGGACGAGTCTCGATAAAAGGTCTGGGAGTAGATGGCGGACGAATCCCAAGAGCCGCCGCGCAGAACGTGATCGAGAACCGCCTGCGGGCCCTTGGGGTTGCGCTGCGGTGCGGACGAGTAGTACTCGGGATCAAAGTAGTCGGCCACCCATTCGGCGGCATTTCCCGCCATATCTAGAGCGCCATAAGGACTGGCGCCGTCAGGGGAACTGCCAACCGGGACTACAGCGCCCAGGCCGCTTTCGGCGATATTGGCCCTGGACGAATCCCAGTCATCGCCCCAAGGGTAGCGCCGCGCATCCAGGCCCCTGGCCGCCTTTTCCCACTCCGCCTCGGTGGGGAGCCTTTTGCCTGCCCAGCGACAGAAGGCCTCGGCTTCCTCCCACAGGACACCGACCACAGGTTGATCAGGATGCTGCCGGAGCCAGTTAACGTCCCAAGCTGCTCCAACATATTCCACTGCCATTAAATGCTCGGCGAAGCTGGCGTTGGTCACTTCTGTGCGGTCGATGGCGAAAGCATCCAGGTAAACCCGCCGGCGAGGCCGGTTTTTTCGAGGCTCTTCGTCCTGACCCATCCAAAACCAGCCCTCCGAGACCAGAACCATGGATTCTGGCGGCTCGTTTGCCCGCTGTGAAGGCGGAAGAACGCAAGCAGGCAGGATCAGACCGAAAAGCAGTGCTGGAGCAACGAACGGTGAAGCCAGGCGTATTAAGCCTGGGCTACGCGTTTTAGCACACGCAGGGCGCGCAGGGTGACCCATTTGCTGGGTTTGCCTTTCTCTTCGAGATCTACCCAGGTTTTGCCATTGTAAGTGTATTCCATCTTCCAGCGGCCCTGAGCATCCTGCTTGCTCAACAGCAAATCGATCGCCGGGGCAAGCCGGGGATCGCCACCATGACCGAGGGCAGTGAGCACTTCCAGGTTTTGGAGCACGTCGGTCACGTAAGCAATCGGATAGCCAAACTGGAACCAGCTGCGGCTTGGTTTGGCGCTGTAACCCATCGGGTAATCCGCCCAAGCCGGGTTCCCGGACAGCAAAAACTCGACGCCCGTGTGTATAGCGGACCGGATTTCCGGAGTGCGGTGTGATTCGGGCACTTTGCTGAGGGCGAGCATGGCCTTGACCGCACCCCAGGCGCAGGGCAGGTGGTTGTTGGCGCTGCAGGCGAACCCGGGCGCACTGTTGCCGCTGCGGTAGTATCGGACGGCAGCGCCGGTATCTTCAGCCGCGGCGATCCCTTTACCGGTGATGCTGCGTGCCAGCCAATCCAGTGCCCGGTCAGTGCGCTCATCTCCCAGCCAGCCCAGGTCGATCAAGGCAGCCGCCAGGTTGCCCTGCAGGCAGTGAATCAGGCCGGTCTTCTTGCCATCCGCGCTTAAGCCGCCATACGGAGAACGGGCATGCTCCAACAGGTAATCACAGCCGGTGTGTACGCGCGGGTGACGACCATCGGCGCCGAGCTGAGCCAGGAAGATGATCGACCAAACGGTACCCCTATACTTCGGATAGTAGCCGGGCCCAGGCTCCACCCAATAACCTTCGGAATCCTGAGCATTCAGGATGGCTGGAACCGGACCAGCGGTCGCCACAGCCTGCCGCGCGGCAACCACTTCTGGATCGCTGTATGGGCTTTCTAAGAGTTCGGTTAGCGCGAACCAGCGTGGTCCGGGATTCTCCGGGTCGTCTTCGAGCAGCCAGGGCAGCGGATTGTCTTTCAGTCCATCGACGCGGAACATATTGCTCACTCGGCCTCCGTGGCTGCGACCACTTTGAACACTTCATCACCGTTGCGGACGTAGTCCCAAACCTTAAGGGCGACGTCGTCCCCTGGGCCAGCAGAACTCACTTTTTGATGGTTGATCTCCAGAGATTCGACCTTTTGGGTAAATTCTGTGCAATGGCCGACAATGTTGACTGTATCTCCGACCCGAATCGCATCGGAGAGTTGCAAAACTGCGACGCCGATGCGGTTGAAATAATGGGTAATCGTGCCAATGCGGACTTCCATGGCGGGAACCTCCTTTCGGAAGACACTATAAACTCATCGCCATGACCGTCTCACGGTAAGCGGCGATGATCAGGAACAGAAAACCAGCACCCAGACAAATTATTTCAGCTTTGGACAGCCTTACATCCCGAATCCTCATCACTTTTACCGGCTTCCACTCTCCGCTCCAGCGCCACCAGCTTTTGTACTGATACACTCCGAACTTCACGGTCGCCGCAATCATCAGGATATAGCCAAGCATCTCAATTTCGCCTATGGTCAACCCCAAAGCAATCGCTTCTCGCACCGAGCTATACCGGTCCAGGTCATCGGCAATAAATGAATTGCTTCCCGTCACCAAACCTCCGGTGATCCCAAGGAAGATCGGAATCAAATATGCAGCCGGAAATCCCCTGACCTGGCTGAAATTGGAAAGCAGGATGATCAAGGACATTACACCGAGGTTGAAGAACAACGTCAAACCAAACTCGGACCAAAACTCGTCTGGCTTTGATGCAATTCTGGCCGCAGCTGCTTGCGGAGAGCCTCGCATAAAACCCTCTGGCAGCCAGTAATAAGCGACCAGATATGCTGCATTCGAGAATAGGGTAAACAGCCCGTAGAGCCAAAGGATTCGCATGAACATGCTGCCCTGCAATTGCACCCGGAGTTGTTCCATCTTTAAGTCTCCGATTCCCGCATCATTTCTTTGCCTGGTAGTCAACTATTTATTGTGGAACTCTTTACCTCGATTCCCATGCGCTGCATGTCGTGGATTAATCGACCAGGATCAACCAGATGGCTCATCATCCACAGACCCGGTTTTTTCGCACAGCCGTCAAGATACTGGAGCAAACAGGCGACGACCGGCACGGCAGTAAAGACATAGCCATCCGGGTGGCAGAGGGAGAGTTCGACTTCTCTCAGGCTTCCATCTTTCTCGCCCCGCGCTTCCACCTTCAGAATAACCCCAAATGGCGGCCGGGAGAAGGCCTGCAGGCCCCAAATCAATAACCGGGACACCGGTTTTAGAGCCGTTCGAGGCGAGAGCCATAAGGCAAACATACTCAGGGGCAACACAAACCAATCCACAAACCAGTTAAAGCCGCTGATATAGAAACCAGTCTGTTGAAGTGTGGAGAACATCTGCGGAATGGAACGCATTTCGGCGAGCATCATGGGAACTACGTACTGGCGACCAAATGGAGGACCAAAATCAACATTTCGAGAATCCAGCATGCCGGCCAGGCGCGCCTTCTGCCATAAGCCATCCTTATAGAAGGAAGCCTCATATTCGAGCATCTCGCTCACAAATTCCTCCAGGGTGGACGGGGATAATGACAGTTCCCGCCAGTCAACTCTGATCAGGCTGCTGATATAGGCTACCAGAAGATGGTCGAAGCATCCATCGGCATAGCGAACCAGGGCGGCGGGCAGCCCGGGATGAAAGCCGGCATCGGTGATGAAACACCGCCCAGCGCGTTCAATATCGCCGGCCAATGCCATAAGCAGGTGGCTCTTTTCCTGTGAATACTGCACGTCCAAATAATCCACGCCGGCCTGTAATGCCGCGATCGCTACCTCACGAGCATACCGGGCGGTGTTGGAAGCCACGACGAGAAAATCAACACCTATTAGGCCAACGACCAGGCTTTCGGCTGAGGAGGCATCCACCTTCCGGGCCCGCGCTCGATGCCCGGCGAATTCCTGATTAAGTTGGTTCGCAAGTTGCTCGGCTCTCTCAAGGTTTCGCCCGGCGAGGACTACATGAGCATCACTCTCAGCCAGAAGAAAGCGGGCGATCAGCCGGCCGGTCTGACCGTAACCACCCAAAATCAGGAAGGTCCTGGCGTTCACAATCTACCTGCGGCCTTGAGCACGCGCAGGGCGTTCAGGGTGATCATAAGATTGGGCTCCCCGCGCCCCCAATTCACCACTTCGACATTTGAGCCGCTCTTACCCGGCGGCCGCCAATAATATCCCCCTGGCTTCCACCTGCCATCCGGGAGACGTTTTTCCGCAAGAATGTCCAGCGCTTCTCCCAATCGTGGGTCGATGAGCGGACCCATGCGAGACAGGATGAGGAGCGCCTGCAGGATGTCGTAATGCCAGTATAGTGGATAGTGCAGATTCAGCCACTCGTTATTAATGATCTTGCCGGTCCTGTCCGAGCAGAACAGATGGTGGCTCAAAAAGAATTGCTCGGTCCTTTTGACCGCATCCCAGCAGGCATGGTCGCCGGTGGCGTGATAATGCTCGATCAATCCCCACAGAGGCGCCAGGCTCTCATAAAAGGAGGAATGCCGGGCGTCCGGATTCTTGTCGCAATTCCAGCCGCCATCGGGCCACTGCCATTCGACCAGCGACTGCGCCAGAATTTGGACGCGCGGATCAGCGGCGAGCCCCAAGCGACTACAAACTGCTAAAGCGTTGCCCTCCTGGGAAGCGCAGCGCCGGGTGCGCCCATCAATACGCTGGATACGCTCAAGGTGGCTTCTGCCGTTCAGCCAGGCCAGCACCTGGTCCGCCGCGGCCCGAGCACTCAGCTCGCCAGCGGGA
>DATCIL010000595.1:0-4632 GCA_036507795.1 Anaerolineales bacterium
TCGGCCAGTGTTCGGGATAAAAAGACGTAACCAGATGTAAACGCGGGGAAGTGGTCATTGCGTGGTAACCTCGACCTCCAGTTTATCGGGGTTGGCGCCCGCCTGCGTCAACGGGACGTGGCAAGTCATAATTTCGTGGCGAGGGTAGTCTCCTCCCGCCTGCCCGAAGCGGGTGATCCAACGGCCGAAGTTGTAGACCAGGTGGTCGCCATTGCCTATCTGCTGTTTAAGGGTTTCCCTCAGCACGACTGATGCCGGGCCGCCGTAAAAGCTTTCGTAGTGAAGCCGGTAGAAATCGGGCACGACCACCCAGCGGCCGCCGCTATCCGGGAGGATCGTGATTTCGGAAATCTCTTTATAACCGGAACCAGGCGGAGCCAGGCGGGGTGGCAGCACGCAGGTTGCACCCTCACGGACCCGGCGCTGCACGGCTTGATAAGTATCAGAACTGATCGTCGCCCCGGTCAGGAACATCAGGCGCGACGTTGCCAGCGTGTCATATCTCACTTCGTGATCGTAAACGGCCACATTATTCAGCGGGACGAAGAGAGTACGGCTGTAAAACCGGCGCGCTTCCCATTGGTGGGAGGCCGAGTCGGTTCGTACGAAGCCGTGGGACAACAGGCTCCAGATATTGAGCCATTCTGTGTTCTCTGGGCGGACGGGCACATGTCCATAAAGCGGGCCAGGGAACTCTCCCAGGTAGGCCTGGCGTTGGTCGAAGCAGGTATCGTCAAAGCGGATGATGGCGATCTCGGGTTGAAAGTCGCGCCAGTCATAAGGACGCGGGTGTGCAGGCACATACTCTTTCAGGAATTCCTGGTAAGCTGCTTCGATAGACTGCCCTGCAGGATGGCCATTAGAATAGTGAATGCCACCCTCCACATAGATTTTGCTTGCCCCTGACCAATAGGCTAATAGCAAGGCTGATCGAAACCGCTCCACGGAGTGGCCGATGGCCTCGTTATGCCACCAGTAATCCACGTCAATCCAGAAATCCACCCCGTATTGCCGGGCTGTGCCCATCGCCACAGCCAGCATGATCGGTCCGCAGGTTTCCTTGAGAATCTTTGGACTGACCGTGAAGCCAGCGCGGGCGGCGGTGTGCATCATCACAGGGAAAAGGAACTCGACAGCAGCGGCTTTTTGTGCCACCTTGCAGGCTTCACTGCGCTGCTGTAGGGCTGCCAGCACTGCTTCTCGGGCTGCAAACAGATCGAGGCCGTCTGTTTCAGCCAGGAAGTGCTGGTCATCATAGCCGTAGTAATCCACCACGGGCCAGTGGGCGTTGATCTGCATGTGGTCGGCTTCATCCAGCATAAAACCCATAAACCCCTGCCGCTGAGAGAGATCTTGTTTTAGAGCTGGTGGAGGTGCCCAACCGACGGGAGCTCCCTCGAAGTTCAGCACATACCCCAAATTCTGGCGGTCGCATGCCTCCAGAGCCGCGGGCAGCAGGCCGGCGTTGCCTCCGAAATGCAAATCACAAAAATGGACTCCGAATTCACTTGCTCGACTCGCAGCTTCATGCGCGGCCACAGTCAGGCCAAATAATGGTTGCTTCATGTCGGATCTCCCAGCCGGTTCGAATTTGAGTTCCACATCATCCCTTTAAGCCGCTTGTCACCACGCCTTTGAGGATGTGTTTCTGTGCCAGGAAGAAGACGATCACCAGCGGCAGCATGTAGATCAGGTTCGCGGCCAAGGCGATGGTTATTAACCAAACTCCCTGGGGATTTGAATAAGAAGTGGCGATCTTCACAGATAAAAGGGTCTTATCATCGTTCAACAGAATCAGCGGGGTCATGTAATCGCCCCAAATATAGCTGAAGGCGAAAATCATCACGGCGGCAATCACCGGCTTGGCATTCGGGAGAAAGATCTGCCAGAAAATCCGAAATGGGCCAGCCCCATCCACTTCGGCTGCATCTTCCAGTTCTCTGGGAAAGGAAAGGAAGAACTGGCGAAACAAGAAAATGTAGAAGGAGTTTCCCGCGACGGCGCCGAATATCCATGGCCAATAGGTGTTCGTCAGGTGTAATCGCGAGTACATGACGAATTGAGGGATGAGCACCACAATGTATGGGATGATCATGAGACCGACCACGATGAAGAATAAAGGCTTACTTCCCTTCACAGGATAACGGGCAAAGGCAAATCCGATCAGGCTGCTGCTGGCAGTGACGATGATGGTTACGATGATGCCCAGCGCAGCTGTGCGGAGCGCCACTTTCAAATAAGGGGCCATCTCGAAAACGGCAGCGTAATTACTCCATTGCGGCACTCTGGGTAGGATGTTGATCGGCCAGACGTTGTATTCGCTCATCTGTTTGATGGATGTAGTTGCCATTGCCGCAAGAGGCATGATAATGATAATCGCCACGCCAATCAGAAGCGTATAGCTCAGGAAGCGGTAAAAGCGCTTCGCCAGGCGAGCCCGCAGTGCGTAGTCCACGGCTATCTTCCTTCCTCGGGCCTATCCGAGTACACCCAATATTTTTCGGTCCAGAAGACAATCAGAGTAAGTACAAAAACTCCGATAAACAGAAGCCACAACAAAGCTATTCCGTAGCCCCAGCGGCTTGAGATGAAGATCTGTCGATAGACATGGATCATGTAGAGATAGATCTGGCGCGGCGGAACGGCCCCGGTGCTGATGCCAACCTGGGTCAATACCAGGGGCAAATTTAATTGCTGGAATACGCCGATTAACCCCATGACCAGTTGCAGGAAGATCACCGGCGTCATCAAGGGCAGTGTAATGTAGCGAAAGATCTGAAACGAATTCGCCCCGTCGATGCGAGCCGCCTCGACCAATTCATCGGGGATATTTTGCAAACCGGCCAGGAAGATCACCATCGCCGTGCCCAGGCCGGTCCATACGGCAATCATGGTCATCCCCGGCATTGCATAATCGGAGAGCCAACCAATCGCAGTCCCTGGGATGAAAAGGTCGATGATGCCATTCAACCAGCCGGCATTCTTATCCAGGATGACTTTCCAGGCTGTGATTGCGGCGACGACCGGTACCACGCTGGGTAGATAATATAAGGTCCGAAAAAAACCCTGCCCCCTTACATTTTGATTGAGAATCAACGCCATGGCAAAGGAAAGGATCAGCCAGGCCGGTAGATTGAACAACCCCCACAAGAGAGTCCTTCCTAAAGAAAACCCGACTTCCGGATCAGCCGTAAAAGCCCGGACGTAATTCGTCAGGCCAACAAAACGCAGGTTGGCGATGCTCAGACCCTCGTAGTTTGTAAAGGATGTGAGGAATCCGAGCAGCATGGGTATCGTCGTCAAAAAGATGAAGCCGAGCAGCCAGGGGGATATGAACAAATAAAAGGTAACCGTTCTGCGCTGCCCCCTGGTCAGGCCGCGACCTTCAACCTTTGTGCTCACAGCAGTATTCTTCTCATGATCTCCGCTCTGCCAGGGTTTGTGAGATACTGTTGGCGAACTCATAAATCTGCCTCTTGCTGATCTATTCCTGGCTAAAACGCTCTTTCCTGACTACAACACTCTTCCTGGCTACAACGCTCCGCGTTGTAGCCCCTCCCGGGACGCTCTGCGTTCCGTCTGCAGCAGGTAGGCGCATGAAATTGCCATGCGTCCTTTTCGGCAGCGTGAGACTGGCTCGACGCAGAGCGTCAGGGGATGGGTGCTACTCCCCGGTGTGAGCGGACCTCACAGGCACTTCCGCCTAGCCGCTGATGCGGGAAATGCCCTCCGAGATGGCAAGGTTTACTTCTGTTTCGACGTTACCGATCATTTCATCGAAAGTGATGTCGCCACGCAGCGCCTGCTCCAGATGCGTCTTCCAGCTATTCATGACTTCCGTTTCGCCGAGGAACGGGTTGAATTGAAGCGGCGGAGTCTGCAGATCCAGCTCGGCCTGCAGAACCTGCAGGCACTGCTTCTGGAAGTCGGTCTCCTGCGGGATCAGGTCCATCATAGATTTGAGCGCCGGTACGCCCCATCCGCTCGCCGCGCGGTCGAGTGCGGGCTGCCCGCCGTTGAACCACTCGAAGACGACCCAGGCCGCATCCGGGTTTCTGGCCTCGGCCTCCATCACCATGCCTGTAGCGGTCATGGTGGGATCGCGACGCTGGCCTGACCAGCTAGGGCCAGGCAGCATGACCACCTGACCTTTGGTTGCATCAGTCTCTGCCATGGCGCTAAACCAAAAACCATATTGCATCATACCCAGCAAACCCGCCGTGAAGTCACCTCCAGCCCAACCATTCGGGCTGGGATTAAGCGGGTTGACGCTCAGATTGTCTTTGGCGAGATCGAAGTAGTACTGGGCCAGCCCTTTGGTCTCATCGTTTCCGGCGATAACGATCTTCCTGTAATCGTCCGAATATAGATTCTGTCCCACCTCAGCCAGGCTGTTCATCCAGATGCGGTCGATCCAATCGGCCTCGTAGCCGTAGCCCCACATCAGGATGCGGTCGCCTTCCTTTTTCGAAACCTTTCGGGCAAGATCTAACACCTCGGTGTAGGTCAGCGGTTTGGCTGGATCCGGCACGGGCACACCCGCGTCATCAAAGGCCTTCTTAAAGACAAATATGGTAAAGTCTGGTGAGAAGTCTTTGCACATGCCGTAGATCTTGCCGGTACCGATCTCCA
>DATCIL010000596.1:0-1180 GCA_036507795.1 Anaerolineales bacterium
CCCCCATGTTGAGAAGTTGGTCGGCGAGCTGCTCTCTACCCAGCATCCGCTGCGCCATCTAAGACGGGTCCAAGGGATCTTGCGGCTAGCCAAACGCTATCCCATCACCCTTGAGGCTTTGGACCATGCCTGCCAGCGGGCGATGCTCTTCAACAAAACCAGGCTCGCCTACATCAAAGACTGCGCGCTTTACTTTGTCACCCACGGTCAAAGACCCACGCTTGCGGCTCCACAGAGAAAACCGGATACCGTTCATCTGCACCAAGTCGCTGCCAACTCGGGCTCAGATCCTGAACTGTCAGTGCCGTTGGCCCGCCTGCCTGGCTGCGGGCAGGTGGAGGAGGAACTGCTATGAGCACGAGCATGAAATCCAGCCTGTCTGCCAGAGCACAGGCAGGCCGCAACACCATTTTTCAGCTCCCAGAGCAGGGAGCAGAGAAAAACGGCCTCCGTACAAGCCCCAGGATCGACGATCTCGCTTCGACCCTTACCTGGACTACCCCCCAGAACAACCTTTTCACCAGGAGGTCTTCACACCATGATGCTTGACCAAGTCAGAAATCTTTCCCACCAGATGCGCCTGTTTGGCATTCATGAAGCCTGCGAGCGACAAGCCCAAAGTGCTTTGTCCCAGCAGCTCCATCCCCTGGAGTTTTTACGACTCCTTCTTGAAGAGGAGCTGTTATCGCGCAAAGACCGAACCGCCAAGGCACTGGTGACCAAGGCGCGCTTTCGGTTCCGCGCCGACCTGGAGGACTGGGACTTTAGCTTCCACAAGGATTTAACCAAGGCCAAGATCAAAGAACTCTGTGAACTCAGCTTCCTCCATAACCTGGAGAATCTGTTGATCCTGGGAAAAACCGGGCTGGGCAAAACCCATCTCGCCATCGCTCTGGGAAAACGGTTGTGCCAGGAAGGTCACCCCACACAGTTCTTGCCGGTCAATTTCCTGTTCGAGGAAATCCAGGCCGCCAGGGCCGCCGGCCGTTATCTTAACTACGTTCGCAGTCTGATCAAGGCCAAGGTTTTGATCCTCGACGACCTGGGGCTAAGAAACTACACCCACGAGGAGGCCACTTCCCTGATGGATATCCTCGAAGAGCGCTACCACAAGGCTCCCATCATCATTACTTCCCAGGTCGAGCCCCAGGGATGGCTCAAACTGTTTGAAGATCCGGTG